>DAOUTP010000055.1 GCA_030626645.1 Candidatus Cloacimonadota bacterium | reverse complement strand
TTATAACCTCCACTTGAACATTTTTCATTCGTATTTCACGGAAATATTTTTCGTATTTTAATAGATCTTTCAGAATCAAATTCATCACACCTTCACTGGTTTTGGTCGCTCCGGAAATTCCTGCAATTTCATGTTTAATGTTTGGTGAATCTGATTCAGGTTCCAATTTCAGGATCTTGATCGCAACCAGATTATCGTCTGCATCCCAGATCTCTTGCCCGATAAATTTGTTCTGGAAACTTTCCGTTCCTACTTCCGAACCAAGACCGGGAGTTTCTCCCTGCTTATAAAAAGTTATGCCCAATATTTTGTTTAAATCAGGTTCCAAGGCTAAATAACCGTACATCGTACTCCACAATCCTTTTCCGATTATCGGAACACAATATGCAGATATTTCTACTCCCGTTCTCATAACATAAATGGGATACAATCGTTCATTTTCAGGTTTTGCGTCTTCTTTTTCAGGGTCGATATCTCCGACTGAGACTCCCTCAGGCAATTCAATTATTATCCCTAAATTATTCACAACATAGCTTTCTATATTATTGTTATAAGAATCCAGAATTTTTTGCTGGGAGATCTTTTCATTTTCAAGTAATTTAACAGCTTTCAGGATATTTTTCTTCATATCCACATCAACGTTTGTCTGCTGCTTTTCCTTTAATAAATATGCTGCTGATGAAAGCAATCCAGCACAAATGATCGTTACAATTGTGATGAAAACAAAAGTGTAGAGGTTATTGTGACGCATATTTCAACCTCCTCTTTTTATTTGCTTGTACAACGAAATGATCGATGAGTGGAGAAAAAGTATTCATAAGTAATATTGCTAACATCATTCCTTCTGGATAGGCTGGATTCAAAGTTCTTACCAATATTGCCAGAACTCCGATCAAAAATCCATAAACGTATTTTCCTTTATTCGTACTGCAGGAAGAAACAGGATCAGTAGCCATAAATACTGCACCAAAAGCAAAACCACCCATTACAAAATGGTAATGAGCAGGAAGTGCAAAGATATGAGTTGGATCAGGAGCAAACTGATTCAAAAGTGTGCTCATGGCATATCCACCCACAAAGACAGAAAGTACAATTCGCCAACTCGCTGTTTTAGTGAGAAGCAAAATAAAAAGACCCAAAAGGATCATCAAAGTAGATGTCTCGCCAATACTCCCGGGAATAATCCCCAAAAACATATTCCACAGTGTATAACCTTTATCAGCCAAAGCTTCGATGATGCCGCCAGAACTTGAGATGGTATCAGAAATTACAGCAAGCGGAGTTGCTGATGTATAAGTATCTACCACTTTCTCACCGAAAACCGTCCAGACAGAATTACCGGACATTGCTTTCGGAAAAGCAAAGAATAAAAAAGCTCTAGCTACCAAGGCAGGATTGAAGATATTCATTCCCACTCCACCGAAGATCTCTTTTCCGATAACTATCCCGAAAGTAGTTGCTGCTACCAATTGCCACCAGGGAATTGTGGGGGGAACAATAAGAGGAATTAGGAAACTGGTGATCAGGAATCCTTCATTTATTTCGTGCTTCCTGAAAACTGCAAACAACACTTCCCAGATACCACCGGTTACAAGCACAATAAGGTAAATTGGAATAACAACGAGAGCTCCTTTTAGAATGATCTGCAGGATTGTAACAGAAATTCCTAACGATAGGAAATGCTGATAACCTGCATTGAAAATTCCGAAAATAAATGCTGGGACCAAAGCTACATATACAGTTATCATAAATCTTTTCATATCTATGGCATCTCGAATATGAGCACCAATTTTTGTCCTAAGTGGAAGAACAAACAAGAATCCCTCACCCATTTCGTAGATCGGATATAATTTTTCTAACTTCCCGCCTTTTTTGAAAAGAGGACCGAACTTTTGAATAAAATCATACAAAGATTTCATATATTTTTAACCTTCTTTTTCCATTAAATTCAAACCTTGTCGAATGATCTGCTGAAATTCAGTTTTGGAAGGGCAAATATATTCGCACAGTGCAAAATCTTCTTCAGCTACTTCGTATATTCCCAAAGCTTCCATTTCCTCGATATCTTCAGCTAAAATGCTTTTTATGAGATAGCTCGGTAAAATTCGCATTGGAACTACTTCCTCATAAATGCTATTTATTACAAGAGAACGATTACCTCCACCAATATTTGTATCTGCTTTAAATACTTTCTTTGGAGTTATAATTGCCGAAACAAAAGTCTTCCACCAGCTTCGTTTGGAAAATCCCGGATTCAGCCAACCAAGAAATTCTGGTTCAGTCGCTTCGGGAATGACAGTGATCAAGTTATCTTTGAAACCGATAAATCCGTCGGCTTCAATCTTCTGACCAGTCAGCACGTTTCCAGAAATAATTCTGGAGTTTTCTTCATTTTTTCCGAGGAAAGAAGAAACTTCTGCACCAGTTTTCGTTTTGAAATAATATCTCTTTTCAGCAGCAGTTCCCGCCACTTTCACAAGAATATCCTGATTTATTTTTCCGGTTTCAAACAGTTTGCCGATAAGAATCACTGCTTGAACTGAACAACTCCAAACAATATCGTTCGCATTTTTTATTGGTGCAATATGATGGATCTGAACCCCAACATTTCCTGCAGGATGTGGGCCTGTAAAATTATACAATTCGCAATTATTAAATTCGGTAAAAGCTTTATCTTCATATTTGAAAGATAGTCTTACTTTTCCGGAAGTTAATTGAGTTAGAACATCTATCCCTTTTTGGAATGAATTTTCATTACTTTTTAAAATAAAGGAATCCTCAGCAGCCAGCGGTGCAGTATCCATAGCTGAAATAAAAATATCGCGTGGTGTATCTGCGGGATTAGCTATTTTATTGAATGGTCGTTGAACAAAGTTCAGGAATAGTCCGGAATCCAGAAGCGCTTTAATTACAGATTCTTTATTCAGATTTTTCAGATCAAAGTTTAGATGTTCACCCGTTTGTATTCCGTTTGTTTCAACAACAATTGCTTCGATAACTCTTCGTTCTCCACGAATTATTTCAGAAACTTTTCCACTGACATGCGAGATGATCTTAATTCGATCGTTATTCTTATCATAAGCTAAAGGTGTTCCGACTTTTACCTCATCTCCTGTTACTATGAGCAATCTTGGCTTCAAACCTATAAAATCAGTCGGTTTAAAAGCAATTTTTGGGGGAAATTGAGCTTGTTCAATTGTCCTAACCGTTTCACCGGTTAATTTTATATCATAACCTCGATGTAATTTAATAACTTTCATACTCAGAAATCACCATTTGGTTATTAGATATTTCCATATTTAAACTCCTAAAATATATTTAATATTGCTGATCTATTTCATCACACCAATGTGAATATTATTGAAATTCCAATATAGTGAATCATGTAAATATTATTGATGCACCAGCAGATTTTTCATAGAATTGACCAACCGTTAGTACGTCTTCTACCTGATTGACCAGATCATCTTTAGTCAGTTTGAACATATCCATGGCAAGTTTGCAGGCATAAATTTTTCCACCAGCATCGGTGAACATTTCCAGAAATTCATCAACCGGCGGGATATCTAAATCTTCCATTTCCTTTTTCATCATTCCAGTAGCCATAGCAGAAACTCCTGGAATTGCTCCCATCCAAGTAGGAAACGGTGCTGTAATCGGAAATTTCATCATAGGCATAGCCAGATTCAGGGAAGGATTTCCAACCGTTGCAACTTTTAGTTTTTTCACCATTTTTTTCATGATCGCATTCAAACCGAAAAAAGTGAAGAAAATAGAAGCCTCAATGCCTTCCATTCTTGCTCCATTTGCCAATATTAAAGCAGGATAAACTTCATCCAATCCGCCTTTTGCACAGATAATCGATACTTTTTTGATCTTATCGTTTTCCATTTTATCTCTCCTTATTCTTAGATACAACTTTCAGGTTTTTTCAAACCAGCAATTCTAGATGATTTTTTGAGTGGTCCACCTGGGAAAAGGCTATAAAGTTCTTTTGTATCTGCTACACCAGTTTTCTTCATGTTGCGGATTGAAGGCATTTCACCATTATCTTCAAAATATTTCTGAAGATATTTGATGATTTCCCAATGTCTATCCGTCATTTGTTCAATTCCTTCTTCTTTAGCAATAGCTTCACCAATTGCTTCGTTCCATTGTTTGAATTCAGTTAAATAACCTTCATCATTTACATCAACTGTGTTTCCACCATAATCTTTTGTAGCCATTTGTCACTCCTTTCGAGATTGAATGTTTAGACACTCGATCTCAATTTTATTTTGTTTTAATTTTCTTACCAATTTTTGTCATTTGAGTAGATATTCCCGGCATAGGTAATCCTTTCAAAAGTAAATACCAATAAATATATCGGAAAATCAGTTTCCCAAAATGATTCAATCTGCTTTCTTTCAATAAAGCAAAAGGTCCAATAATAGGCAGCGGGAACGTGCCTTCCACCGGTTCGATATCATAATTAAAATCTATCAGGAAAGCTTTTCCAAAGCCTGATTCAATGAAACAGTTTGCATGACCGTCAAATTCTTTCACAAGATCTTTTCCATTTATGAATTTCATGATGTTTTTGGTTAATACATCTGCTTGGAAATGAGCGACTGAACCTGCTTTGGAAGCCGGAACATCGGTGGCGTCGCCGATCACAAAAATGTTTTCTTTCTTTTTGGATTGGAGGGTATGTTTATCTGTGGGAATAAAATTCAGATCATCTCCCAAATCGGAACGAGCGATCACTTCATCTCCCATATTGGTTGGAATTGTAACCAGTAGATCATAACCGATTTTTTGACCATCATAAGATTGAACAAAATTATCTTTTTCATCGACAAGTTCAACGTCAAAATCGGGTACTATCTTTATATTCTTTTCTTCCATTAGATAACCTAGAACATCTGAGCAATTTTGTTTTGTGAAAGCTCCTGTTAACGGTGTGACATAAGTCATTTCAACTTTTTCGCGGATTCCTTTTTTCGTGAAATACCAATCTGCTAAGAAGCAAAACTCAAGTGGAGCAACCGGGCATTTGATCGGCATTTCTGCTAGATGAACTACAAATTTTCCGCCTTTCCAGTTTTCCAGTTTGTCTCTAAGTGCCGACGCTCCTTCAATTGTATAGAAATCAAAGACATCTTTGAACCAGCCTTCACCTTTCAAACCTTCAATTTCATCAGGAACAATTTTCGATCCTGTAGCGATTATCAAAATATCATAAGGAAGATTTTTGCCGTTTTTCAATACAACATTATTCGTACCGTGTTCGATGAGTTCGATTTCTTCTTGAACATATTCCACACTTTTGGGAATGAATTGCTTTTTGTTCTTGATTACATCTTTTTCTTTGTAAATGTCGAATGGTATAAACAAGAAACCGGGTTGATAATAATGCGTTTTGTGTTGATCAACGATCGTTATTTTCCAATCTTTTTTATTCAGTTTCCTGTTAAGATGATTGACCATCATTGTACCGGCTGTTCCTGCTCCTAAAATCAACAAATTTTTCATTAACGCTCCTTAGTATTACAATAGTATTTTTTTTATTTTATTGGGTCTCACTTTGCTTTCATATCAAATCTGTCCTACTTTTAATCGCTTCACTTACAAGCATTATTGTATAATTGTAAAGCTCAATGGAATCGACTTTTCCCATATCTTGTAGAAGATTCGGAACAAGTCCTGAAAGCTCACCCCAAAGAACATAAGAGAGCTTATCCGACTCGGCATCAGATCTGATACTTTTATCTTGCTTTCCGTTTTGAATTATTGAACCGATCATATCTCTGATACTTTTATTCTCTGTATCTATATCTAATAATACCGGACTTTCTAATTTGCAACCTGCACGATGTTGTTTATAATTGGAAAAAGCGAAAATATAATTGGGATAGTTATTATAAAATTTAAGAAAAGTTGAAGCAAGATGTTCGATCTTAACAATGCTTGAAATATTTTCTGAAGCCACATTATGGAATTCTGAAGCTATAACTTTTAGACCTCGAAGAACAATGGACAAACACAATTCGTTCTTGCTTTGAAAATAAGTATATAGTGCTCCTTTACTGAATTCCGCTTCTTCAGCGATATCATCCATTGTCGCATTTTCAAAACCTTTAGACATAAAGACTTTTTCTGCCGCATCAATTATTAAATTCTGCCTTTGTAAGCGTTCTCTTTCTTTTCTTTCTGCACTCCCCATTTATTGACTCCTATTTTGAATTTCGAATCATAGTCACAAAAATGACCATCAGTCAAAATAGTCAAGATTATTTTCACTTAACGTCTTTATAAAACACATTTCACTTTTTGTAGTAGTTATTTTCTTACTTTGTAAATTGATCACATTGACAATTATTAAACTTACTTTCAAATAAAATATAAAAGCCCCACAAAAATTGTGGGGCTTTACATTTAGCTTTTAGAATACTATTTCAATAAAATAGCTTTCTTTACATCAACAAAGTTTCCTGCTTTTATCTTATAGAAATAAATTCCCGAAGAGACTGTTTTTTCGTTATCATCTGTTCCATTCCAGATAGCAGAATGCTGACCAGCAGAGAGCTGATCGTTAACAAGCTGTTTCACCTTCTGCCCTTTCATATTATAAATTTCCAGTCTGACTAATGTATCGTTTTTCAGATCAAAGCTGATTATAGTTTCAGGATTGAAAGGATTAGGCAAATTCTGATAAAGAGCATTTCTTGTTGGGATCAATGGATCATCTGTTCCTACTCCATTCCAAATAACCGTTTCAATATTTGATGCTGAACTTTCATTCTCCTGCTCATACATTGCAGTTATGTAATAAGCAAATTCTCCAGCTAATTCTAGGATGTCATCATAGATTAATTCTGTAGTAGTATCCAGAAATTCGAAGGTTCCTCCATCAATATTTCGATAAATGTTGAAGTTCTGGAATTCACGACTGAAATACTCTTTTTGTTTTCTGTTAGTGTTTTCAGTTGGTTGATTGTGTTCCCATGATAGATTAACAACATCCATATTTAATATCGCTTCCAGATTCTCAGGAGCCTGCAAGTAATGTAGTTCAAAGGAAATCGGAGTTACCTGACTTTCCAATACTTCAACATCTTCTATCGTGATCGTTTCATATCCTTCCAAAGATGCTGTTACATCATAAATTCCAACCGGAATATCAATTGTAAACAATCCTGTTGCATTAGGATTCACGCTCATTGCTCCGATACTTATCTCAACATCTTCAACTGTTCCCTCTGGAACAAGAGTAACAGTACCTTCAATAGTACCAATTGCTATCGGCACAATGGATGGAAAAGTGATAAAGTCTATCCAGGCACAGTCATCACCGGCTGTATCTGCACCATCCTTTACATAGACCCAATCAAATGTATGAACTCCTGCTTCAACTGAATAGCTAGCAAATGTCCAGGGTGAAGAACCATCTCCTTCAGGTTGGAAGCGACCTATTGTTTCTCCATCAATAATGAAGAACAATCCGTCATAGAAATAAGTTTGAGAAGGACTATATTCGCAGGCAACTTTGTACCAGAAGCTGATCTCACCGTCCATTGTAACGTCTAAAGTCAAGCTCATAAAAGAGGCTTGATTATGAGTGATCGGATAAGATTTAGCACTGGCAGTTCCATTATAGAACTCATTTGTATCTATACTCCACACCACATCATTGATAGGATTTACAATTGTGAAATCTTCAATCGGATTCACATTTGGCCAGGAAATCTCATATCCTTGGAATTCCCATGGGTATTGAGTAAATCCACCGCTTTCGAAATCTTCACGATGAATTCCTACTTGCGTTGGAAAATCTTCTACAACTTCATATTCACCGGCAATTACACTAAAATTAAGTGTAATGGGAGTTCCGAATGGAATTGATACATCTGCACTTACATCATAGATCGCATCTTCAGAAGATTCAATTCCAATAGGACCGAGATCAATTGTTTCGGTAGTAATTGTTATGCCCGTTGCAGGACATGACAAGGTTGCAAGAGCATTTAGCGATTCAGCATGCCCAGTATTACCTAAAGGAATAGTAATGATCACGTTTTCACCTGGATCTAAAACTCCGTTATCATTTCCACTACTATCATCGATCTGCATTTCTCCGATTTCCAAAACAGGCGCATTCAAGTTCAATGAGAAATAACTTATCCAGGTGTCAGTTCCATCAGTTGCATCAAGTTCTATTATCACATTATGCTGATCAGGAATTAGATCTTCAACTTCTATCTCAAATCCGTTGTTTATAGATACAATTGCTCCGGCATTCACAGTTCCATAATTTTCTGTATTATCGGTTATCGTAATGTATTCATCTTCTGTACTTAACGTTACAATAACATTATCGGCATTTACAGTTCCAATATTTTCAACATCGATACTAAGAAGGATAATCTCTCCAAAGTCGATAATACCATTCCCGTTTCCAGCAGTATCATCAATTGTAATATCATCGAAAACTACGTATGACCCAGTTGGTGGGATCACAGGAACTTCAACTGCATACCTGTAATAATTCTGTTTTGTAACTGTAACCAGCATCGTGCTGCCAGGCATCTGAGGTTCAATACTGATAGAAAAAGGCGTTCCCGTTCCCACACCGATTCCGATAATCTCATTATCCACTGTTAACGAGATCAATGATCCATCATCAGCCATTACTGTATAGGAATCCAATCCTCCCAAAAGTACCGGATCGTGCAAAACGGTAAGATATTGAGGAATTTCTGAATAAACAGTTGTAAAGGCATCACCATGATGGTGGAAAAGATTATAGGTTACTTCCTTGTTATTTGTATTATAGGGCCATGAAGATTGTTCCAGAAAGTATTTTCCAGCAGCATTACCAAAAGCGGGTAACACATCTCTTGAATCTGGAGTTGTACCATAATCCGGCATAAAATCAGGCCACATGTTGTCAAACAATCCCCATACATATGTGTCGTTCACAAAGGAATAAGAAACTTCTGATGCTGCAATGATACCGAGAGCTCCAGAATTCTCACCATTATAAGTATATCTGTGGAAGGTCTCCGCAAAACATTCACCAGCCAAGTTATATTTACCGGTAAGACAGTTAATAGAAAATATAAATGGAAGATCAGTGTTAGTCAAACTGTTTATATGACTGGATTGGAATCCCGGTTCACCCCAGCCTGTATTGCTGCCATGGTCACG
>DAOUTP010000217.1 GCA_030626645.1 Candidatus Cloacimonadota bacterium | reverse complement strand
TTATACTGATGCAAAATATGAAATAGAAAAGGTATATAAAAATCCTGGATTTACCGTAGGATTTTCTAAAAAGATCGGTAAAGTTTCCCTGGGTGCTGCTTATTCTTCGCACGTAAAACTGGAAGGAGCTGAAACATACAAATATGCTCATACTCCTTATGCTGACACCTTAAGCCTGGAAGATGATTTCCTTTTTGAAGTACCTGCTCAAGTATCTGGTGGAGTTACATGGAAATTTCTGGAAAAATACAAAGCCTCTATTGATGGTTACTATCAAATGTGGCAGGATACGGAAGACTATGAAAAGAATACACTAAAACTTGGATTGGGATTTGCTTATGATCCTCTTAGCGGGTATGGCTCCTGGTATGAAAAAATCCCGTTAAGGATTGGTGGGTATTACCGTGAACTTCCATTTGAAGTTAATGAAGAAAAGATAATAGAAAAAGCATTTACATTCGGCTCTTCGATACCCTTAAAATCCCCCAATAAGAAAATTGAATTTGCTGTAACATACACAACTCGCGGAGATGTGGATAAACATGGGATTAGTGATGAATCTTTGATGTTCTCTTTTGGAATTACCGGATTTGATATTTTTAAGAAACGATATAAAAGAATTGAACATCGCGAAATTCCTGAAGCGGATGAAGACAGGTAAAAACTCAATGAAATTCAGGTGGAGCTATAAGCATTCTGATAAAGATACAATCTTTGATCAGATAAAGGAAAACCGGGCTTTCAGCGATTCCTTTATTCATTCATCAATGACCGATTTACCCGACCATTCTCTGCTCAAAGATATTGATATTGCTGCAGATCGAATTATTGAGGCTGTCCATCAAAAAGAGAAAATCATTATTTACGGGCATGACGATGTTGATGGAATTACTTCTACATATATTTTATATGATTTTTTAGAGAAACTTGGTTCTCAAAATCATTTTTATTATATTCCCAATAGGTTGATAGACAATCATGGAATTCAACAAAATTTCATTGATAAAGTAAGAGAAGAAAAATTTAATTTGGTCATTACTGTGGATGGTGGCGTTTCAGGTAAGGATGCAATTGCAGAAATTATGGAATTTGGATGTGATGTCATTGTAACAGACCATCATATTGTTCTGGACGATCTTCTGCCGCCTGCTCTGGCAATCATTAATCCAAAACAGAGAGACTGTAAATTCCCATTTGATATGATAGCCGGTGTAGGTGTTACATATTTTCTTATAAAAAGAATTGCAGAAATAACCGGAATCGATGATGACAGAAATTATCTTTTCTGGGTTGCAATTGGCAGTATTTCCGATAAAGTCCCTCTAGTGGATGTCAATAGGATATTTGTAAAAGAAGTTCTGGATAGCTGGAATACATTTGACGATAACACTCTTTACAAATTAAGCCCTTATCTTGAGCAGGGAGTTAATTATTCCCAGAGAATGAATAACATCCATTTTATAATTAAATTACTATCTAACGGCAGAGGTAAGAATGGTAAACATAAAAGCATAAAATTGCTTGTAACTCATGATAAAGAAAAGGATGTTATCATTGCAGAAATGCAGAGTCTTCAAAAAAATCATGAAATTAAACTCGAAAATATTCGTCATTATATCCGAACGAAAACGCCACGCAAACTGGAGAATTTTTTTGTGTTTAGAGATCTGGAACAGCAAATACCATTTGAGCTTCTGGGCTATTCAGCTTCATTTATTACAAAAAGATATAAGATACCCGTGATATTTATAAAAAATAAAAATGGTATTGCTGTTGGAGAAGCACGTGGAACCAATGGCTTTAACCTGGTTGATGCTTTTACGCATTGCAGTGAACATCTTATTCAATATGGCGGTCATGCAAAAGCTGCAGGATTTACTGTGAAAAGCAGTGAGGTAGATAAATTTATCGATAAATTTGAAGAATATATCGAACAGAACCAAATAGTTATTGAAGAGAATAAAAGAATCGATATTGACGCTGTAATCAGCAGTCGAGAACTGGATAAATTCAATGAGTATATCCAAATGGATTATAATCTGTTACAACCATTTGGGCAGGGAAATCCGGAACCGAAATTTCTTCTCGTTGATTATCTTCCCGAACGTGACGTGCATAGAATGAAATTTAAAAAAATGGATAATAAAATGGAACCGGAAGTACCATACAATATTGTTTTTACTTTTAGAGATTCATCTTTTAAATTCATAGATTACAGAGAAAAAAATTACATGTTATAAATGGAGAAATAGTTTATGAAAGTTATACATGAATTATGTGATATTTGCGGAACCTGTGTTGCGGTGTGCCCTGTCGATGCAATTATTGTTTCGGAATTCAATGTTGAGATAGATAACAATATTTGTACAAACTGTTTGAACTGCTTGAAAGTGTGTCCTGCAAAAGCTATCGTGGAAGGTGAGTAATGGTAAAAGATAGATATGACATTGTTGTGATTGGAGCCGGTCCTGCAGGAAGTGTTGCAGCCAGATTTGCAGCAGAGAACGGTGCTTCTGTTCTTATGTTAGAACGTGATAGAGAACCAGGAATTCCTGTGCGCTGTGCGGAAGGTGTTTCCCATAATGGCATTGCTCCATTTATCGATATTGATAAGCGTTGGATCGCATCACAGATAGATATTGCAAAACTTACATCTCCCAACGGTGAAAGTGCATTCATGCATAATAATGGAGTTGGCTACGTTCTGGAGAGAAGGATATTTGATACTGCACTTTGCACACTTGCAGCAAAACATGGAGCACGATTAATTACAAAAGCAGATGCACTTGATCTGATAAAAGAAAACGATAAAATAATCGGCGTAAAATACCGTTATTTGGGAGAAACCCGGGAAGTAAAATGTGATATTGTTATCGCAGCCGACGGTACAGAATCCCGTGTGGGAAGATGGGCAGGAATAAATACAACTGTTGCCCTCAGAGATATTGATACTTGTGTGCAATATACACTTGCCGGTCTCGATCTAAAAAAAGATACGTGCGAATTCTATTTTGGAAATGAAGTCTCTCCCGGTGGATATGTCTGGATCTTCCCAAAATCAGATAGTACTGCAAATGTCGGTATTGGAATTGCCGGACATCTCTCTCATGAAAAAGGACCCAAAGAATACCTGGATGAATTTGTAGCCAGGAGATTCCCCGATACAACAATTACTTATACCATGTATGGGGGAGTTCCAACTGCAGCTACTCTAAAAGAAATCGTCCGTGATAATATTATGTTAGTTGGTGATGCTGCCCGACAGGTAAACCCGATTACCGGTGGTGGAGTTGTTCAGGGAATGATAGCAGGAAGTATTGCCGGAAAAGTTGCTGCCGAAGCT
>DAOUTP010000300.1 GCA_030626645.1 Candidatus Cloacimonadota bacterium | reverse complement strand
CATCTACAATGTGATAACCCATTCCACCTTTGTTTGTGCTATCACTGTAAATGTTTACAATATCTGAACCGTATTTGAAATTACCAAGCATCGCAGGTTTAATGAACGTTTTCCCCGCATAGGAAATTTCTTTTCCGAATATTCTATCTGCTTCTGTTGCGTGTCCGGCAGATTCATGCAACTGCAAAGCAAGATGTCCACTACCGATAATTATATCAGCTCGTTCTTCTTCGATTCTGGGAGCATCTAAAAGCTTAATAGCTTCCTCAATGATCGTGTCCGTATTTTCTTCCAGTTTTACATTTCGTACTACTTCAAAACCGCCACGCCTGCCATTCATATGTCCGGGATAAGTTCTACTCATTGATTCCTTTCCATTAGAAGCCAGAACATACATCATCGGCATTGTATCATAAACCAGAGAATCTACTAAAGTTCCGGCTGTATTGGCAAATATCTTATATTGCCTGTAGAACTCTGTGTATACATTTGAATATACTATCTTATCATTCCCAACCAGTTTTTGAGCAATCTTCTCATGAAAATCGATCTTGTATTTATCATCCATTAAGAATGGGTCTTCAATTGGTTTGAAAAGATAGCTGTCTTGAATTGGTTTTAGCTTTTTAAAGGAAGCAGGCTCTATGCGAAATTTGCTTCCCGTTCTGGCGTTGGAAATTGCTCTCTTTATTGTCTTATCAATTGATGTTTGATTCAGGATCGTGGTTCCGGCAAAACCCCAGCAGCCATCTGCCAAAACCCTGATTCCCAGAGCAAGTGAATCCATATCCGATCCAAAATATTTCAATTTACCTTTTTCAAAATATATCTGCTGTTTATCTGTATCGGTAAAACGAACATCAGCATAATTGATGTTTTGTGCGTTTAATTTATTGATAATGTCATAGACTAATTTCTTCATTTTTTCTCCATGGTTTTGCTCACGGATCTTCACGGATTTAACGGATTAAAAAAAGCATTTCACTATAATGAACTTCGGAACAAGTTTTGATATTTTCCTGCGTCATACTGTTATCCGTGCTTTTCCGTGTTCATCTGTGAGCCATTATTTCACATTATATTTCTTTAATTTATTATCAAAGATCTTTCTTTTTATTTCTGGTTTCTCACCAAAATTCAATAGTAGACCAACTTCAATTTTAGTAGAAGATAAATTATTCAACAGTTGAGCTTCATCTTGTTTTGTTAGTTGTTTAATAGCTTTCAATTCGATGATAATTTTATTTTCAATTAAAATATCAGCAAAATATTCACCAATAATTTCATTTTGATAAAATACTTTTATTGGAATTTGATTTTCACAATTCAAACCTGCTTTTCTAAGGTCGATCATCATTGCATTTTCATATACCTTTTCCAGAAAACCATAACCCAAAGTATTATAAACATTATAAAATGATTTAATTATCTTCTCGGTTATTTCTTCGTATTTCAAATTCTCTCCCCGATCATTGCTCACGGATTTAACGGATTACAGAAAAGCGTTTCACTACAATGAACTTTGGAACAAGTTTTGATATTTTCCTTAGTCATACTCTTATCCGTGCTTTTCCGTGTTCATCTGTGAGCCATTACACCGTTCTTGTTGATGAACTAATTTTAAAGCCACTCACTTTCACATGCGGCATTCGTGCGCTGTATATTCCAAACTCTCCATAATTACTGGAATAAGGGATCGTATAGGATTTATTCTCAATATCTGTTATCCCCTTGATAATATCTGAAATGTTTTCTGTAAAACGCAGATTATTCACAACTTTTGTGATCTTTCCATCTTCTATCAGGAATGTTCCATCTCTGGTTAAACCTGTAATTGAAGTCTCTTTCCTATTGATAAAATTCATATAATGCAAACTGGAAATATAGAGTCCACTTTTTACCGAACCTATCATTTCACTGAGGCTCTTATCACCTGTATCCATCACAAGTGCACTACCCTCTGCTCCATTTTTATCCATCTTAAGTTTACGTCCGTAATAATTATCAACAAAGAAATTCTTAAAAACTCCCTTCTCTATAATTGGAAGTTTCTTGTAAATATGACCATCTCCGTTATAATCAAAATTGATAAGTTCAGGATGATTTGGATCATCTGTAATTGTAACATTTTCAGGGAATACTTTCTCATCGACTTTGCCTTCAAAGTAACTCTGTTTTGTATCCAGGCTTTGCGCATGAATACTGCTTTCCAAATACATGAAATATTCACCAATGCAGCGTGGAGCCAGCACAACTTGATATTCTCCAGCTTCAACATCTACACTTTCACCTGTAGCTGCTTTTACTTTCCCCACCAGATTGGAAGTGAATTCCTCTTCATTGAAGTTTTCAAATCTTTCTCCACCGTATGCTTCCAAAACTG
>DAOUTP010000266.1 GCA_030626645.1 Candidatus Cloacimonadota bacterium | reverse complement strand
GGAACTTCATTACTGGCAAGTTCACAAGATCTTTCTGTTCAAGGTAAGAAGAATTTACGATCTGCTAATATGCATTTAGGCGGGAATAGATATGAAAAAGCGCTTCCATTATATGAAAAGGTTCTCGAAGAAAACCCCAATCACATTGATGCACTTAACAATATTGCAGCCATCTACTATGATAATGAAGGGGATTATGCTAAAGCTCGCGAATATTTCATAAGATTGATCGATGTGATCAATAGTGTTTTTGCTGAATATGAAGAGATCAAACAAACTGATGAAAAAGCTGCTAAGAAATTCTATAAAAATAACATCAAGAAATTCAAATTAGAAGATATGCTTGAGTCAGTGATACAATTTAGAGATAATTGCTTCACACAGTTGGTGAATAGTGGTAAGCTAAAGATCCAGTCTGAAGAATATCACGATGCCATCAAGATATTCACTAATATTGCTGAAATTGTTCCGGATAGTACAATCTCATACAGACTAATGGCTCTTTGTTATGAAAAACTCGATGACATAGAAAACTCTAGAAATTACTTCATCAAAACTGCTGAACTTGATCCAACAGATGTTTATGCAATGCAGCAGGTGGCTTCCCTTTATTATAATGAAGAAAAATTTATTGAATCAGGTAATTGGTATTTGAAAGCTGCAAAAAATGAATCCGAGAATCCGGATAATTATTACAATGCCGGAATTGCCTATAAAAATGCAGGCAATGATTCATTGGCTTATAACGCTTTTCAAAAAGCTTTAGAATTCGACTCTGAAAATATAAATATCGTTATTACATTAAGTAACATTGCTTTATCACTAAAAGATAACGAGGCTTCCACAATGTATCTGCAAAAAGCAGTAGAAATTGATCTTGTTGATGGAACAATAGATAATACAGTGTACGTTACAACCCTCTGCTACAAACTTTATGGTTTGAAGAAATTTGATGAACTCATTAAATATGCTGAAATGTGGCATAGTTTTGACGGTTCTTCCAAAGAAGCGGTACAGATGTTATATAACGCATCCAAAGAACTAAATAATAAAGAATTGATGAATAAATACAATAAAATGTATCAGGAAATGCAATAATTTCATCGTGCGAAAGTGGCGGAGTTGGTAGACGCGCTGGCCTTAGAAGCCAGTGAGAGAAATCTCGTAGGGGTTCGAGTCCCCTCTTTCGCACCAAATATTTTTTTTAAGATTATTCGCTAAGGAGATAAATTGAAAACTAGTATCAAAGAGATAAGTCAATGTGTTAGAGAACTTACCATAACTATCGAATCAGAAACTGCATTAGTTGATTACAATAAGATTGTGAACCAATTTAAAAATTATGTAGCCATTCCTGGATTTCGTAAAGGTAAAGCACCCATTTCAATGATCGAAAAATCATTCGGTGCACAGATAAAGGACGAATTTATAAATCAAAAATTAGGTGATTATTACAAAGCGGCAATTGATGCAGAAAAAATTCACCCGATCAATCAAGGTGAAGCTGCTGAATTTGAGTGGGAAAAAGGAGAAGATCTTGTTGTTACATTCAAGTATGAGGTAATGCCGGAAATTAAAGTTGAAAAATATAAAGGATTAAAAATTCCATTTGAATCTGTTAAATTCAAAAATGAGATGGTTGAAGCAACTTTAGATGAATACAGAGAAAAAATGGCTACAGAGACACCTGTAGATACTGCTGATAACGGCAATATTATCGAGGCTACTTTTAAATTCCTTAGTGATAGCGATGAAGTTACTAAAGAGGTGAATAGAAAATTCATACTTGGTGAAAACCAATATGCAAAATCACTTAATACTAAGCTTATTGGTACTAAGGTTAATGACGAAATTAAGACTATACTATTTACTAAATCACAGGAATCAAATGATAAGGATATTGCAGATAATATTAAAGACAGGGATTTTCTTGTAAAAATCAATTCGATCAAACGCAAGGATATTCCTGAAGTTAATGATGAATTCGCTAAAGATCTTGAATACGATTCTTTGAAAGATCTGAAAATCAAAGTAGAAGAAGAACTCAAAAACAAAATTGAAGAAGATAATAAGAGTAATATGAAAAATGCTGTTCTTGCTCAGTTAATTGACGAGAATAAGTTCGAACTTCCTCAATCTATTGTGAAACAAGTTGCAGAAAACATGGCAAAACCGTATGCAGAAGCTTATAAAATGGAACTTGACCAAATGACTCAAATGTATATGGGTGTAGCCGATTTTAATCTTAAGGGTCATTATCTGGTAGAAGAGATCAAGAAGATCGAAGAGATCAAGATTTCTGATGAGGAAAAAGAAGAGATAATCAAGCAAGCTGCTGAAAGCGTAAAAATGGATGTAGAAAAGTACAAAAAAATGTATAAGAATCAGATTGAAAGTAGTGACTTCACATATGCAGCTGAAGAAGATAAAATTATTGATCTGATTAAAGAAAGTTCAAAATTTGTTGCTTTACCAAAAGAAAATAAGAAGCTAAACAAGAAATAATCTAAGGAGTTATTATGACATATGTACCTATTGTAGTGGAACAAAACGGAAAAGCGGAAAGAGCATATGATATTTATTCACGTCTTTTAAAAGACAGAATTATCTTTGTAGGTTCACCAATTGATTATAATGTTGCAAACGTTGTAATAGCACAACTATTGCACCTTGAAGCGGAAGATCCCGATAAAGATATTTATATGTATATAAACAGCCCTGGAGGTTCAGTTCC
>DAOUTP010000364.1 GCA_030626645.1 Candidatus Cloacimonadota bacterium | reverse complement strand
GTATTTGTGGTTACAACATAATTAATATTTTCTTCCAACTTGAAGATTTTGGTATCATTCGGTCTTCTGGCAGGAGTTGTTTTGGAAGAAGAACTTTTACCGATAATTGCTTCATCGAGTACAATATTATTATCATCAATAAATTTTATCCATGTACCCTGGCTATTGTTAACTTTATATGTATCGTAGGAACTTTCACTCTCAGAAATTGGCAGGTTGGAAGTTTTTACATTTAACACTTTAGAGAATATATTTTTGATCTGATATTCATTTACTTCATTTTCGAAAGGAAACACAATTTTCCATGTTTCATTTTGTTTTGATAATCTTAAAGTATCTTTAA
The DNA here is from genome assembly GCA_030626645.1 of Candidatus Cloacimonadota bacterium. Lineage (GTDB taxonomy): Bacteria > Cloacimonadota > Cloacimonadia > Cloacimonadales > TCS61 > Tenebribacter. Next base: position 1,527 of record DAOUTP010000364.1, on the reverse strand, counting down.
TATTTGATATCTCAATTGTTCTAATTTTTGCAGAATCAGCTTGGAAAAACCGGACACGTTTTTCTACATTATCATTCATCTTAGTAATGATAAATCCAACTACTAATACAACCAGAATAGCAATGTATATTTTTTGTTTTTTATTCATAAAGTTCTCCAATATGTTTTCTTCGTTTTAACTCTTTTCTGTGATGTAGAATTCCTAATAAAATCAGCAGGAGAGAAGGGAATAGAATATTTACCCATCTTACCAATTTTCTGGTTCCGGGTTTTATTTCTTTTAATGGATTGAATTGTGTTTCTCGTGATCTTATTTCAATTAACGTACCTTCAGAAACCATATAATCAACAGCGTTTAATACAAAATCTCTGTTTCCGGGTACACCAGCTCCAGCACCTTCTTTTATAAAGTCGGAATCAGAAACAAGCAGAATTTTGCCAGATTCTGTACTTCCAACAGTATTCTCTTCTTTTGTGTGATCCATGAAATTACTCACGAATTTTCCACTATAGATCCCGGCTACAACTTTAGGTTCACCTATCAACATTTTTTTGAGATCAATGTTCATAAATGGTAAATACGAAATATCAAGCTGCGGCATTGTTACCTCACCACTGTTTTCCGATGTATAAAGTAAAGGTTCAAAAGAAATATCTTCTCCAATGTTTGTAGTATCGATTTCCGATGCAAAAATCAACTGCATGTAATCAAGGTTCTTAACCAGAATATTCTCTTTATTCACATTATTTATTATTGGGAAGAAAGGATAATTAACTGGTGTCTGCATACGGAACATACCGCGTTGTTGTTGAACAGTAACCTGTCCGCATTGTGCATCGATAACCAGATTTGGTTTGATAGAAATTCCATAAGTATTAAGAAGTCGGAAAAGATTGGAATTTATCGGTGTTGCAGATAATTGCTGAATATCGGCAGCGATCCTATCCTGGAAGAGGATTATACTTCCATCCTGCATCAGATATTGATCTAAATTAACAAGTTGAGACATCTCAAGAGAATCTTCAACTCCGGCTACGATTAGTGCATCAATGTCATTCTCTACAGATTTGGTGAGATTGATTTTCGAGATTTCATAACTTTCGGAAAGAAATTGGATGATAGTTGCAAACTTGTTATTTCCATCAGGATCAAAAATCGCGATCTTCTTAAGTCCGGTTGCTGTTATTTTCTTGATCTTACTTGTTACATCGTATTCTAATCCCTGAGTGTTCTTTATCATCGGAAGAGATTCGATCTTATCTTGAAAATGGAAAACAAGACCCATATAAACTTCTCTGATTTCCAATTTATCATTCTGTATAACTCGCATGGAAACAGGCATTATCCCATTTTGTTGAGCTTCTTTTTTTAGCTCCTGCTCATCAGCCGGATCAAGGAATTCAAACTTCAGGTTACCTTGAGAATAAGCTTGATATTCAGAGAGAATATCCTGAACAAAACGACGTGAATCGGCATATTCACCCGGCATATTCTTAGAAAAATAAGCCTTGATTATCAATCTGTCG
>DAOUTP010000140.1 GCA_030626645.1 Candidatus Cloacimonadota bacterium | reverse complement strand
ATAATTTTAGATAACTTCGCAAATTATATTAATTTTAGTATTGATCGTAATAGGTTATCTAAGATCAAATGGATGTTCGATGATCCGGGGAAAATAGATGAAGAATAAAAGAATATTCTGGATAGCTGGCGAGAATTCCGGAGATCTTCATGCTTCTATTGTATTGAATGAACTCAATAAACGATACAGCAATATTGAAAATTTCGGGATCGGCGGGGAAAAAATGAAGTCTCTGGGTTTCAGGGCAATCTTCCCATTCGAACGTTTCTCAGTGATGGGTTTTGTAGAAGTAATTCAACATCTGGCATTTTTTATAGGTGTAGAAAAACAGATAAAAAAAACTCTTAAGAAAAACCCACCTGATCTGGTAGTTCTGGTTGATTATCCCGGACTTAACATGCGTATTGCCAAATTAGCGAAGAGTTTTAATATTCCGGTTTTGTATTTTATTGTACCGCAATTCTGGGCATGGAAATATAAAAGAATTTTTAAATTACAAAAATATACTGATCATATCGCATATATCTTACCCTTTGAGAAAAAGCATTTTAATAAACACAATATTAATGCAAGTTACGTTGGGCATCCAATCTCGGAAGAGATAAGTATAAAGCTTTCTAAAGAGGAATTTGCAGATAAGAATGATCTTGATCTAAACAAGAAATGGCTTGGTTTCCTTCCGGGTAGTCGGAACGCAGAATTGAAGAATATGCTGCCTCAATTTATAGATTCAATTGAAATGTTCGATCCTGATAAATATGAATTCATGATTTCGCAAGCTACATCTGTATCAATAAAATTGTTTCAAAAGATATTAAATAGAACAAGTAAAAATATCAAAATTGTAAAGGATTCGAACTACGAAATGATGAAGCATTGCGATTTTCTTACTGTTACTTCCGGTACTGCTACAATTGAAACAGCATTTTTGGGAACTCCATTCATCATTGTTTATAAAACCAGTAATATCTCCTATCAAATTGGAAAAAGGTTTGTAAAAATAGATAAGATCGGACTGCCAAATATTGTAATCGAAAAAGATATTGTCCCTGAATTGATCCAGGAAGATGTTAATGGGAAAAATATTCACACAACAATTTCAGAAATTCTATCAAATGAAGAAAAGTACAAACAAATAAGCGAAGAGCTAAAAGCATTGCATGATATTCTGGGCAGCAAAACCACTTCTACAGAAGTTACTGACATTATTGGGAATATGATAAATGAATAAATTTTTGCTGTTCTTATTTAAATACCTGGCTGTTTTTATTGTAAGAATTCTTGGAATGTCATGGAGATATAATCTGCAAACTCCAGCGCCAAAGGAAAAGGTAATCTATGCGTTCTGGCATAGAAACATGATCCCTCTGATGTACTTGCATCGTGGAGAAAACATAGTGATCCTTGCCTCTTCTTCCAAAGATGGTGAACTCATTACCGGACCTGCAAAATCATTTGGCTATAAAGCAGCACGTGGCTCTTCAGGCAGAAAGGGAAGTTCCGCCACCAGAAAACTAATAAAACTTGCAAGAGAAAATAGCATCGGCATAACTCCGGATGGACCCAAGGGACCCTCGGAAAAAATAAAGGATGGAGTTATATTCCTTTCATATTTTACAAAGTTACCGATAGTCCCAGTTGCAGTGGATATTAATAAAGAGAAGGTTTTTAAATCCTGGGACAGATTCCGTCTTCCACATTCTTTTAGTAAGATCAACATCACCTACGGAAACCCGATTTGCATTAATTCAAAGGATGAGATCGGAGAAAAGAAGGAACTTCTGCAAAACATATTAGATGAATTAACAAAAGTAAATAAAGTGAAAAAATAGTGTTATAACCTCACCTTAGAGGAGAGGAGTTTATTTGAATCCTTCTCCTTGATAGGAGAAGGTGACTGAGTTTACGAAGTCGGATGAGGTGGATAATGAGTAGAAAATATAAATAAGTGAGGTAATTATGAAATTATCAGATCGTGCGATCAATATTCAGGCATCTCCCATAAGGAAACTGATGCCGTTTGCCAATGAGGCAAAGAAAAAAGGAATCCACATTTATCATTTGAATATCGGGCAACCGGATATTGAAACACCAAAAGAAATGCTGGATGTTTATAAAAATTTTGAGGAGAAGGTGTTAGCTTATGGACCATCCCAAGGTTTGGAATGTTATCGGAAAAACTTGGTAAATTATTATAGAAAGCATAATATCGAGCTTGATATAGATGACATAATTGTAACCACAGCAGGATCTGAAGCAATTGTGTTTGCTCTACTTACTGCATGTAATGAGGATGATGAAGTAATTGTACCTGAACCTTTTTATACAAACTATAATGGTTTTGCAACTATGACAGGAGTTAAGATCGTACCACTTACAACTTATGCTGAAGATGGATTTGCTTTACCTTCTAACGAAAAGATCAGGGCTTTAATCAATTCCAAAACAAAAGCAATAATGTTATGTAATCCGGGAAATCCTACAGGTGCAGTATATCCAAAAGAAGATATTCAAAGAATTGCTGATATCGCAATCGAGAATGATCTATTTGTGATATCTGATGAAGTTTATCGTGAATTTGTTTATGATGGTTTATCCCATACAAGTATTCTGGATATAGAGGGAATGGAAGATCTAGCGATCATGGTGGATAGCATTTCAAAACGTTATAGTGCTTGTGGTGCGCGGATTGGTTGTTTAATTTCCAGAAACAAAAATTTTATAACATCTACAATTAAATTTGCCCAAGCACGTCTTTGTCCTCCAACTATAGATCAACTTGCTGCAAATGCTGCCATCGATATTGAAGAAGAGTATTTTAAAAAAATTATTTCCGAATATGATAATCGTAGAAATCTTGTGTTCGAGGAATTACAAAAAATTGAAGATGTTATCTGTATAAAACCAAAAGGTGCCTTCTACATTATAGCTAAACTTCCAATAGATGATGCAGAACATTTTGCCAAATGGATGTTGGAAGAATTTTCCTATGAGAACGAGACTGTAATGTTTGCTCCGGCTCAAGGATTCTATGCAACTCCCGAGCTTGGAAAAAATGAAATTAGAATTGCTTATATCCTTAATAAAAATGATCTAAAAAAAGCAATGAAGATCTTCAGGAAAGGATTGGAAAAGTATAAAGGATTGAAATAGAATAACTTTATTAAGCGTTCACAAAGCCCCCTTGTGAATGGGACATAGAATGAATTGATAGATTAGTGTTGGAGTGTTATTTTGAAAAATAATTATTGGATCGTATTCCTCTTTAGCTTCTTAGTTCTTTTTATAACTTTAGCAAATCCATTTGGTCTTCGTTCAATATTAATTGGAATACCTTTTATTATTTATGGTTTATATGGGATCATTGAAAAAAAAATTCTTACTCACTTGAAATGGGAAAAGGGAAAAATAGCACAATTTATTGGAACATTGTATTTTATTATAGGTATATTATTTATAACTGGATTGATATACACAATCCGTGAATTTTTCAAAACGTAAAGAATATACTTCTTACTTCAAAACTTTCACCTAGGAAAAAATGAAAATGGAATTGCTTATATTCTGAATAAAAACGATTAAAGAAAAGCAATGGATATTTTTCAGAAAGGATTAGAGAAGTATAAAAGTTTGAAGTAATGGGTTTTTATCGGATTAAAATAAAAAAAGACCATTGCGAAGGCTGAAACCATTCGCAAGGTCTTATAAAAATCCATCAACTACTATTCTGGAAATATCAGTCCAATTTCTCTTTCTGCACTTTCGATACTATCAGAAGCGTGAACAGCGTTTTCTCCTATGGATTCCCCATATATTGAACGGATTGTGCCAAGCGCTGCTTTGGCACAATCTGTATTTCCGACCAGCTCACGAAGTTTGAGAACCGCATCTTCCCTACTCAGTACAGCACCAACAATTTTTCCTGATCTCATAAATTCACTAAGTTCATTATAAAATCCTTTTCCAAGATGCTCTACATAAAACGCATCAGCAAGATCACTATTCATCTTAAACATCTTAAGTTTTTCAATTACAAATCCATTTTTTTCAACCATTTGTAAAATCTCACCAATTTGGTTTTTCTTTGTTGAATTCGGCTTGATCAAAAGTAAAGTATTTTGTTTCATTTTTTCTCCAATTACATTTTTCAATATTCAAATTTAAATGCAAAAAATTGTTTCAGCCTTCTTTTTGCAAGAAAAATATTTGACATAATAATTCATGTAATAATTAGGAGATAAAATTGTCAGAGTAATAATAAATATGGAGAATAAAATGGCTTTAGAAAAAATGAGAATAGGTAATGCAATTTTTACAGATAAATTTAAGGAAAATGAAAAACTATACTATGATCTTGTAGAAAATGGTCAGCATCCAAAAGTTTTATGGGTTGGTTGTTCCGATTCACGAGTTGTACCGGAATTTATCGTAAACGCAAATGCAGGAGACTTGTTCGTTATTCGTAATATTGCGAATATTATTCCACCAAAAAATGCTGATGAGATTTGTACAAGCTCTGTTTTGGAATATGCTGTATTGCATTTAAACGTGGAACATATTGTGATTTGTGGACACACCGGTTGTGGTGGTATCAATGCCTTAATTGATGGCACTCCAGAAGATTCTAAAATACATGATTGGCTGGAGCATTCACACTCTGCAAAAGAAACAGCCAAAGGTTCTGGAACAGATTCATTGGAATTAGAAACAATTAAAGAGAATATTCTCCTTCAAGCAAAAAACCTTTTAACTTTCGATTACATTGAGAAAAGATATAGAAAAGATGAGATAAAAATTCACAAATGGTTATATGATATGCATTCAGGAAAAATCTCATTTTTTGATGAGGAAAAGCAGAATTGGTATCAACTAAATTGACAATAATTTGGAGTAAAATGAATAGAATTAATTCTTTAATTTTCAAACATTTTACAGACAAAAAAGGTTAAAAAAAAAGTGCTTGACTAATCGACGTGTTAATCAGGTTTTGAAACAAATTATTTTTTAAAAAATAAAGGAGGATTCACAAAATGGCAGATAAGAAAGCGATAACTTCGTTAGCACACGAAGGAAGAACATTCCCACCATCCGCAGAAATGAGAAAAAATGCTCATATAAGTTCAGATGAACAATACAAAGAGATGTGGGAAAGATCAATTAAGGATCCGGATGGATTCTGGTTGGAACAAGCAGAAACTTTACATTGGTTCAAAAAACCAACAAAAGGTCTCAATT
>DAOUTP010000369.1 GCA_030626645.1 Candidatus Cloacimonadota bacterium | reverse complement strand
CACGAAATCCACTTCCTTCAGAATTTTAAGTGCTCTTAGAGTAATATCGTCAGGATTTCCAATATGCGTAGCAACAACATACAATTTATTCTTTGATGACATATACAATTTTTCCCTGAAAATTTGATCTAATATAAATATAGAGCCCAATTAGGAAAATCAATATTGCCAATATCAACCCGATAAGACTGAGCTTCAAACTCCATGAATATGTGCTGGAATAAAATTTCATTTCTACAACATGCTCACCTTTCGGCACAACAACTCCGCGCAGGATATAGTTTGTAGTGAATATTTCGGTTTCTCTTCCATCAATGTATGCTTTCCAACCGGCAGGATAATAGATCTCGCTTATCGTAAGGAATGAAGTTGTATCTGTAACTACATTGAATTTAAGCTCATGAAGACCAAATCCTGCTGGAGTAACAGAAGATTCTAGTGGAGCATAAGTTGTAGGAACTTCTCTTTCTACGATAGCTGTCTTAGCTGGAGAGAATTCAGGATCGTTCAGTTTTTTCCAGATCGCTTTTTTATCTGTTATCAATTCTGTGTTCTGCACGAACCAGGCTCGTGGAAGATATGTATTATTCAAATAAACTGTTTGTTTTTGCTTCCTATCATAATATGCATATTCCAGATTATCCAATGGTAATTTTTGAGTGAAGATCACATATTTTGCATTAAGCATATTCACAATATTCCAATTTATCGGGATTCGATCAAGGAATTCCGCATTAAGGCAATTCTCAATAATTTCTTGATACCTCTTCAGTTTTGCACCATGATACCCACCAATCGTTTGATGATAATATGCCCAACTATTTTGACCAAACTCTCTAGCCAGCGGATAAATCCGGTAGTTTTCCTTATCTTGTAAAAGGAATTTATCGGCATCAGTTTTCTGATACTGTTTCTCAATATTCTGTTGCGGAGTCACATTCTGTAGGAATCTGCTGTCAATAAGAAGAAGATCGGTGATCACCAGAATTGCAATTAGAATTAAAAATGGATATTTTCCAATTTTCTTTCTTCCAGCTAACAGGATCAGCCCCAAGCTTGCCAATAGAAAAAGTCCGGTTTGAATTCCATCATTAATCAGTTTTTCCGATCTGAGAACTTTGAGCTGTTTTACTTGTGCAGGATTATATTTGGAAGAATCTCCTGCATGCTGCAACCCAAGATTTTCCAATGAACTGCTGAAGGCGAGGAAAATAATGAAAAGTACAAATACAACAATAAGTATTTTTTGGAATAGATCGAAGAATTTTTTATCATCTTCTTTTATTTTTTGAATAATTGTTTTTATACCAAATCCAGCGAGAATTACTATGCAGAATTGCAATAGGACAAGTATCATTGCCGGCACTCTAAATTTATTGAATCCCGGCAAATATTCAAGCAGGAAATTTGAAAGGAATGGCAAGTGCCTTCCAAATGAGAAGAATAATGTGAATATCGAAATACTGAATAATATTATTACCATCCTGCTTCTATTATAGAATACTGCAATAATCGCAAAGAGGAAGATAATAACTCCCATGTACATGGACGTTTGTGTAAACGGCATCCAACCCCAATAAAATGGAGAAACGCCACCAAAGAAACTTGGATTCACAAAAGTAAGTATTTCCATTGGATGGAACGACCAACTAGTTGCATAACTCGTACTCAACCCTGATGAGCCGCCGCGGATAGTGTAATGTCCGTATTCATAGGAAGAAAAATATGGCTGTGCAATTGCCATAAATGCAATAAGAAATGCTCCTAAAAGCATGCCTGAAAATATCATGTGTGATCTTATTTCTTTATCTTTTATTGCCCAGATCAGTTG
>DAOUTP010000176.1 GCA_030626645.1 Candidatus Cloacimonadota bacterium | reverse complement strand
TTGTATGTTTCAGCTCCTTCCAGTTTTACGTGCGAAGAATAAGCAGCACCCAGGGAAACTTTACCGATCTTTTTAGAAAATCCTACGGTAAATCCAGGATTTTTATATACCTTTTCTATTTCATATTTTGCATCAGTATAACCACTATCTTCAAAATCGAGATTCCAATAACGAATACGGTGACCAAGATAATAATTCATAGCAACACCAACATTTACAATGGAGCTTTTGTATGCATAAACCATGTCTGCTTTGTAGAGTGATGTACTCAATCTATTAATCTCGGAATATTGCAATGTATCACTATAGCTAACGAAATGAAGTTCTTTTGCATTCTCGATATTCCCGGATGCGATAGAATTGAAACTGAAGGCAAATCTATGAGCTGCAATTGGAATAGCCATTGTAAAATACGGCATATAAATACCATCATCACGAAATTCATTATTCTCTGAATCCTTGTACCACATATATCCTAATGATGTCGCTGTTGAAAATAGCACATTATTTGTAGTTGCAGCCAATGACGGATTATGAAAATTAGGATTTATTCGGAAGAGATCTGCAGATCCGGTTTCACCCATTCCCAAGCCATAAACATCATTTCCGTAATACTCGAGCGGCATTCCATCGAAAGAAAAAATTGAATTCCCAGCCAACAGAACAGCCATTAATAAAAATATTAATATTAATTTGTATTTCATTATTACTCCCAATTTATATTTATTATTTAACTATAACAAAAAAATTAACATTCTTTTCTTTGTCAATTTTAAGTTGGAATACGAAAGGTAACCAAGAACAAAATATTTGACAGAAAATTTGAATTAGTAAATTCTTTCTACAAGCTTATGGAGTAAAAAATGAGAATAAAAAAAAGGAGATACAAATGAAAAAAATGATTATTCAATTTTTAATTAGTTTAACTATTGTTTTATCAGCACAAATGTTAACAGCACAAACAAATGTTTCGGGTGAGGTTTCGGGAGCATGGGAACTTGCCAATAGCCCGTATATTGTTGTGGGAGATATTTCGATAATTGGTGATTCCTTGCTGGTGATAGAAGCGGGCGTAGAAGTTAGATTTGATGGTTTCTATCAATTCGTTGCCTGGGGAATTTTATCTGCTGTAGGAACTGAGTCTGAACCGATCTTGTTTACATCTGATGCTGCTTCACCAAGTCCTGGTGACTGGTACAACATTGAACTTTATGATTCAAGCATAATGCAATATTGTATTGTTGAATATGCAGGACAACCTGAACCAGCTACTAACAGATTTGCTATCAGGTTAAGTGGTAGTAGTGAAGTTTTAAATAATGTAATTAGATACAACCATGTTTCCGGTATTGGTGCAATTTACGAAAGTTCAATTATCAAGTGTAATCTGATCTATGATAATTCTACAGACTTCTTTGTTGGTGCCGGTATTTATTCTCAATGGTCATCTGCCAAGATAATAAATAATACAATAGCAGGCAATAACTTTGGCGGCCTGCTGCTACAGGCAAATAGTGATAGCTTAACTGTGATTAATAACATCGTTGTAAACAACAACGGAGTTGGTTTTCAATATGATCAAATTACAGGAAGCCCATTCCCAATAGCAGACTACAATGATGTATGGGGAAATATACCAAATTATTTGTATCTTACTGCTGGAGAACACAGCATTTCGGAAAATCCATTATTTGTGGGAGCAGATGATTATAATCTAAATTCATATTCTCCCTGCGTTGATGCAGGAGATCCGATTTACCCACTTGATCCCGATGGCACAATTGCAGACATGGGAGCTTATCCATTTTACCAGGATTTCGAGATAGTTGTAACCGATCTTTCATATGCAAATCTTATGGGAGAAGATTGGGTAACGGAAGATCAGATCATCGATGAAGGTGATTCATTGAATTTTTTCATTGTTGCCTCCGACCCTAATGGCAATGATCTGGAATATGAATGGCTTCTGGATGACGAAGAGGTTTCCATAGTAAATACCTACTATTTTCTGACTGATGAATCCTCTGCAGGAGAATATGAAGTTACGCTGTTTGTTAGCGATAATGCCGGTTATAGGAATGAGCTGAATTATCTGTGGAATATTACAGTTAATGATGTTGTCTCAGTAGATGAAAAAATTTTATCTGCTCCAAATTCATTAAGGAATTTTCCTAATCCCTTTAATCCATCGACAACTATTTCTTTTTCATTAAACACCGAAAGCACTGAAAACACCGAATTAGTTATCTACAATCTGAAAGGTCAAAGAGTAAAGAAATTAGAAATTAGAAATGTGAAATTAGGAATGAATGAAATCGTTTGGGATGGAAAAGATGATTTAGGTAAACCTGTTTCTTCAGGGATTTATATGTATCAATTGAAAGTAGATGGTAAAGAAATTGCCAGTAAAAAATGCTTGTTGTTGAAGTAAAGAAGGGGTAAGGGCACGCCTTGGCGTGCCCTTACCATTCTAAAAATCATTCCGCCACCACAATCACACCTGTTCCAATCTTGTTTTTATTGTAATAATCCAGCAGCATAAAAACAAAAGCAATGGGGTAGAAGATAATATAATAAATTGGAAGAAATATTGCTAGCATCTTAAATTTTGAGATCAATGAGAGTGGAATTTTTAGTGCTAGTTTCCAATATATCTGTCCAAATTTCCCATAAGAATATTCAAATGATCTAATGCTAAAGCCTGCTCTCTCCAATTTGGAACAGATATCTTCTCTGCTATAACCGGGGCGAACATGTTCTGCAGTAAATTTGGCAGATTCATCAAAATTGCTGGGAGATGAAATTATCAGTTTTCCATTCTTATCAAGTACTTTTCTAAAATTCTGTAATACTTGCTCATCATCTTCAATATGTTCCAAAATATCTATTGCAATGATGAGATCAAAACTCTCGTTTGGAGTATAGTCCACTAAATCTGCTTGTTGGATCGTGAAATTTTGCCAGCCAATTTTTTTAGCATAATTAGCAAATGAATCCATATAATCGGTTTTGAGGTCGACAGCGTGAACTTTTGCTTTTTTGAATTTGTTTAGAACGAAGTAGGAATATTGTCCAAAGCCAGCACCGGCATCATAAAACCGTAGTGATTTCTCAGTTGAAAAATATTTTCTTATCTCTCTTTTTACATACCACTGACGCAGCAGCAACATATCCAAAAGCAGATAAAACAACTTCCTGAAAACAGGATATCTATCTATTGCGGAAGCGAATTTATCTTTTACTTTATCATATTGCATTTAAATTACATTCCTGCAAGCCCATAATCCGCCTGCAATATTTATGTCCGGTTTTGTAATTATATAAACCGGAAACTGAATAAGAAGCTGCTGACGGATCAGGCAATTGTGAATTTCTTTTATCAAGCCACTTTGATGGATAAATTCTGCATTATTTATGGTGGAAGCTCCACAAAGATAAATACCACCGTAAGGCTGTATTATCAGTGCCATTGCTTGAATTATTCTACCCACACATCTGTAAAATATATTGAGTGCTTCAACTGCATATTTATCAATTCCACTCATGGCGGAATTAGCAATTTCAGAAGCATCAATTTTTTCTTTTTGCTCAATTCCATCCAATTTTAATAATGCTTCATAAGTTTCAAGCAATCCCTTTCCTGAAACGAAATCTTCAAAATTCAAGAAACTTCTTTCAGGTTTATCAGAAAGCATGATCTTGATAATTTCTGCATGTCTATCATCCAAAGCTGGAATTTGAATATGCTGTATCTCAGAAGACAATATATCTTGTATCATCTCACCGGAATACGTAATAAACTCAATAATACTTGCAGTTCCAAATCCGGTACCCGGCGCAATAACAAGTTTATTATTGATGCGATTTTTGGCAGGATAGTCCGGCTTGTACAGAACTTCACATTGATCAGAATGCATCTCATCTTTTTCTTCCATATCCAGAATACCATATCCAGCCAGTTCCATATCATTTACCATGATCGTCTTATTTTTAGGTAATCCCCACTCGATCAGATCTTCCAAAACAATGGTCGGTTTATTCTTCCAATTTGTGATCTTTACTTTACGATGATCAATAAGCGCTCCAGCAAAACCGATAACACAATGAGTTGGATTCATGCCGGAATCAATTTCGTTTAAAGAAGAAGTAATAAAACTTTTTAATTCATCCTTGGAATTGATCTTCTGCTTATATTCTTGAGATGAGAAAACGATCTTGCCATTCT
>DAOUTP010000105.1 GCA_030626645.1 Candidatus Cloacimonadota bacterium | reverse complement strand
TTCTATTGCTTTTGCAACTGAATATGTATCTATCATCATTGCGGAAAGAACCGCAGCTTCTGCATTTATGTCATTTGGTACTTGTCTTTCAATTCTCTTTGCCATAACTAATCCTATATATTAAATAATTCTTAATCAATTTTTATTATACTAGAAATAGTGCAACATTTTTTTAAAATAATATTGAAATGAAATGGAAATGAAGTCTATAATTTATTGTCCGAAGTAATCTTTTTGCAGTTTTTGAAGATCAATCCAGGCAAATGTTTTCCAGTTTGGATTTCTCAATAATGCTGAAGGGTGGTATGAGACGAATGTTTTTATTCCATTGAAATTATAAGTTTGCTGTCTGAAAGCTTTTAATGTCTGTTCAATTTCCAAAAGTGTAACCGCTGCCACCTTTCCAAGAATGAGAATAAACTCAGGTTGAATTATGGAAATTTGTTCTTCCAGATATGGCAGACACGCACTTTTTTCTTCAGGCAATGGATTGCGATTATCTGGTGGACGACATTTCACGATATTAGCAATATACACTTCTTCACGAGATAGATTTATCGCACTCAGCATTTTGGTAAGTAGTTGTCCTGATCTGCCTACGAAAACCTTCCCCATCCTGTCCTCTTCGGCACCAGGACCTTCTCCGATGATCAAAAGTCTCGCATCAGCGTTCCCATTCCCATAGCAAAATTTATTACGTTCTACATGTAAAACACATTTTGTACAAGTATGATATTTTTCTTCTAGTTCTTTAAGCAGTTCTGTTTTATTTATTTGAAGTGGGGGTTTAACAAAAATATCTTGAATACCGGATAATTTCAGATATTCAAGATATTGTTTAATAGCTTTATTATACAAATGTATCTCGATAGACTATGTTACTTCTTCTTCGTCATCATCAACTTCCACAACATAATCTGGAATTACGTTTGAAGCGATGTGTTCCAAAGATGTTGTAGTTACCTTGCCCTGTAATGTTCTCTTAATAGAAAATGGTAAGTTACTAATTCTTTCTGCTTCCAAGTTTGCAAGAAGTAAGAAAAGATAAGTCATATTATTGTCTTCTAGAAATTTCTCTACAATGCTTGAATCGGTGTTTTTGCTCATTTATCCTCCGTAATAATTTTCTATATTAATAAATCTTTCAATTTTATTTTCTTCAGCTTTTATTATTGTTTTAATATCATTAACAGCTTTATCAAGATCATCATTTATAATCAGATATTGAAAATCTCTAATCTCTTGAATTTCTTTTTCGGCTGTTTCCAATCTAACCTGGATCACTTCATCCGAATCAGTCCCTCTTCCTTTTAACCGCTGAAGCCACACTTCTCTGGATGGTGGAAGAATGAAAACCGTTATATGATCAACATCTGAATTCATGATCTGCTTTGCGCCTTGCACATCAATATCCATGATAATATGGTTTTTCTTTAACACACTATTTATATAACTCTTGGAAGTTCCATACCAAAAACCATGAACTTTTGCTGACTCAAGGAATTCACTTGAATTCCTCATTTCTATAAATTTCTCTTCTGAAATAAAATTATAATCAGTTCCGTTAATTTCATTGATACGGGCTTTTCTTGTTGTGAAGGAAACAGAATATTTGATCTCATTATCTTCTGCCAATATTTTATTAAAAATAGCAGTTTTTCCGCCACCAGAAGGCGAGATTAGAATGATTAAAAAATTTCTTTTATTTTCGCTACTCAAAATAATGTACTTTAGCTTTCGATTAATTGCTTATATTTTTCTGCATTTAAGAGATCTTCAAGTTCATTTTTATCATTGAGTTTAACCTTCATGATCCAACCATCACCAAAAGCATCATTATTTATAGTTTCCGGAGTATCTTCAAGATCTTCGTTAATTGCAATAACTTCTCCACTGATTGGAGAGAGAATATCTTCAACAGCTTTTACAGCTTCAATTGAACCAAAACCTTCTCCCCTTTCAACCTCATCTCCAACTTCAGGAAGTTCCACATAAACTATATCACCTAGTTCGTGTTGAGCAAAGTCTGTAATGCCGATCACAGCTTCATCTCCAATGACTTCAACCCATTCATGGGATTCAGTATAGAGCAAATTATCCTTAACCATTATTCCCTCCATTTTTTTGCGTTATGGATTCAAACAGCGTTATTGTGTCAAGTATTATAGTATGTACTAAATTATTAAGTAATTATCGCTGCAATTCAGGAAAAGCAAACTCGTTATTCTTAAATAGATCCAAACAAATGTTGACCACTTTTTCATCGAAAAGTACTCCCTTTTGCGAATCTATTTCTTCCAGGGCAAAATCTATTCCCAAAGAAGGTCTATATGGACGATGTGATGCTATAGCTTCAACAACATCAGCAACTGCAATGATCTGCGCTTCAATAACAATATCATCACCTTTAAGACCATTTGGATAGCCACTACCATTAATTCTCTCTTGATGCTGTAAAACTATTTCTGCTACCGGCCATGGAAAGTTGATCTTTGATAAAATTTCAAAACCAGCTTGGGGATGCGTTTTAACAAGTTCGAATTCTGCAGTGGTTAATTTACCTGGTTTACTCAGAATCTCCGAAGGAACATAAATTTTTCCAATATCATGAACAATTGCTGCAATTCTCAATCCATCAGCTTGTGATTTTTCCAACTCCATTTTTACAGCAATAGCATTTGCCAGTAACGAAACTCGACGCTGATGACCAGCAGTGTACGGATCTCTTTTTTCAACCGCTGAGACAAGACCATTTACCGTTTCTTCCATTAATTCCTGCAAACGATGGAAACTATTCTTCAATGCGGTAATATCAACTGAAACACCCAGAAGTACTTCAGGAACATCCGGTGAATCTAGAGGGACTTTCGTTGTTTGGAGCCAGATCTTCTTACCATCATCTAAAGAAATTGATTCTTCAGGAATCAGCACTTTCTTCTTCCCTGTGATCACGTTAAGATCATCTTTAATAAGATTTTCAATATCCTCATTTTTGATCTTTGATTTATTTATTAATTCTCTATCAGTTTTTCCTATCATCTTTTTTGGTGTTGTATTAAATAATTCAGCAACAGAATTATTAACCATTAAGTACTTTCCACTCTTATCTTTAACAAAGATGTTATTGGGAACTGTGTCGATGACCTTTAAAAGAAAATTTCTGTTTTTTCTGAGTGCTAACTCCATTTTGGATTTATAAAATGCCATTTCAATTGTTGCACGAAGTTCTCTATCTTCAAACGGTTTAATTAAATAACCAAAGGGAGATGATTCTGCAGCTTGTTCTAAAATCTTGTCATCAGCATAAGCTGTCAGGAAAATAATAGGTATTTCAAAATCGCGATAAATCCGCCTTGCTGCCTCGATCCCGTTCATATTACCTTCAATCATAATATCCATCAGGATCAAGTCTGGTTTTGTTTCCTCAGCTTTCTGTATTGCTTTTTCTCCGCTGGCAACGATTTCAGAAACTTTATAATTAAATTTTACTAATGTATTTTTAATATCTTCTGCAATGATCTTTTCATCTTCAACAATGAGTATTGTTTTACTTTTCATCAGTCTTCCTGCTTTTTGCAGAATTCTTTTTATCAATATACATCTTATTATCAGCTTCTTTTATGATCTCTTCAATACTCTTATTCATCTCAATATTCCAAAAAGCACTGCCAATTGCAAAAGTCACTGGAAATGAAATTTTACTTTTTTTATTTAAAACAATTATTGCACTTCTCATCCTATTCTCAACAATTTCAACCTCTTTTCCTGTTTGGGGAAGCATCAGCAGAAATTCGTCTCCTCCGCTGCGGATGACGTGATCAGAATCACGTGCTTGAGATACTAGTAGCGATGCAACCAATTTTAGAGCTTTATCGCCTAAATTGTGTCCATGCTCATCATTTATTTTTTTAAGATTATTTATATCTACAACAATGAAACCAATATCATATTTATATCTCTTTGCAAGTTTCATCTCATATTTAATAGCTTGATCATAATAAAGCCTATTGTATACATTTGTAAGTGGATCTATCACTGCTTTCTTCTTTAGAAGATTCTCATATTTTATTCTTTTTAATGTTTCATTTGTGTGTTTGAATAAAATACTAAGAATTTTTGCTAATTCCGTGTTATATGCCTTTTCCTGTTGGGAAACAGCAAGAAAAATATCTTCATCTCCAATTCGGCAGCCTATTACCGATTCAATATCTTCCCATTCAGGCTCAAACTCCAAAAATTCGCTTTGGTGTGAATAGATACAAACCTTATCTGAACTGAACACCTTACCTGCAATACCTTCTGTAAGTTTGTATTTGGTTTTAAACAAACCTAAGTGTTTTTTTGTCTCTAAAACTAAGTGATTCTTTTCTCTTCTGTAGAAGGCAACATCAGAAATACCAAATATACTTTTCAAGGCATTTTCTGTTTCTTGGAAAATGCATTTTACACTTTCACAAGCTGCCAATTCAATTGCAACATCATGAAGTTTTTCAATTTTATGTTTCGCATCTTTTAAGGCAATATCAAGCTTGGATTTATGAAGAGCTATTTCTATAGATGAGTATAGTTCTTTATCTTCGAATGGTTTTGTAATATAGCCGTAGGGTGCTGTCAGCTTGGCTTCATCTATCATTCTTCTATTGGAATAAGCAGTGATCAAGATCACCGGTAAACCGTATTCTTCTTGAATTGTTCCTGCAATATCTATACCGCTAAGTTTACCTTCCAATTTTATATCAACCAGAATCAAATCGGGATTGGTCTTTTCCACCATTTGAATTGCCAACTCTCCTGATCTTACAATATCAATTACGTTATATCCAAACTTCTCTAAAGCCCTTTTAATATCATTGGCAATGATAGCTTCATCTTCAACAATTAGTATGTTAATCTCTTTATGCATAATCCAACCCCTAACGTAATTTCACTAACGTAATTTTCAATTATATTTACAATACATACAAAATTTAATCAAAGATTACTTTTTTATTGTTTTACTGCAAGTTTTTTTTTATTATAATGGGAAATTATGTAAGGGAAGAAGGCTAATTATTTCAACAATAGCATCTTCCTTGTTTCGGTTATGGCTTGTGTTTGCAATTTATAGAAATATATTCCGGATGCCTGATTTGATGCATTCCATAAATAATTATGTTTACCGGATTCAAATTGATGTGATTCGATCAATTGTCCCTTTAAGTTAAACAAAGTAAGAGTTCCGGTTTCATTTTCTTTTATCTCAAAGCTGATAGTTGTTAATGGATTGAAAGGATTTGGGTAATTTGATAGTTCAAGTTTTGACATTGGGATCTCATTATCATCTATTGCATTTAATTGATCAAAATAAAAAGCTCCCATATCTGCTATTGTTCCATCAGGATCTAAAGGTGAGCCTGGATCTCCAGCATCAATACACGGAGAGTCTTCGGTTAAATGATAATCTCCGTTTAGAGGATCATTAAACAAAGGATCTGAATCAATATTTCCTTCTAACCAATTAACAATTCCATTTCCATTTGTTATGATCCCTTCTTCTCCACCTTGAAGATCAGAATACGAAATTGAAATTGAACTGTTACCATACCATTGTTCATCGAAATAAATTTCTTCTGATGAATTATTCCAAAAGATACAATTAGTAACTAAAACTGAAGTATTACCATAAATAAAAATTCCTCCACCATTTTCAGAAGCAATGTTATTCGAAATAGTCACATTAGTTAAACTAGGATCAGAACCACATTCGCAAGATATTCCACCTCCATTAACGGCAGAATAATTATTCGCAATTAATACATTTTCTAATATTGGCTCACTGTCTTCATAAATAAACATACCGCCACCACTTAATTCAGAATAATTATCACAAATCAATATGTTTCTCATAATCGGGCTGGAGTTATTGTCTAAGTGAATACCTGCACCACCTTCTATACTATACCTATTGTTATCGGGAATTTCGGACTCATAAGGAGCAAATAGATAATTGTCTTTTATAATTAAGTTTTCCAACAGAAATTGGTTTTCAGATCGTAGATAGATTCCGCAACCTTGAGACCACCAGCCATTTTGAATTGTAAAATTTTTTATTACAGTTGTTGAATCGTGGAAAGTGTCCCAACGTTCATAGGCAATTACTCTGCCTATGCTGTCTCCATCAATTATACAATCATCTTCACCGCTGCCGATAAGTTTTATTCCGTTGATGTCTGGCCATGTAATATTTTCATAATAAATTCCTGCAGCCACCAGAACCGAGTCACCTTCAATCGCTATATCTAATCCTGCTTGAATAGTTGGTTGGTCACCAGGCACATTAATAATTACTGCATTAATAAAAACGAAGGACAATAAAAATAAAATTGTTATGATCTGTTTCATAATAAGCTCCAAATATTACTAACTTTCCTAAGTTTCCTTTAGTCGTTTTAACATTAATGTTTTACTTAAATATTACTTAACTTAAAAAGTTGTTTT
>DAOUTP010000309.1 GCA_030626645.1 Candidatus Cloacimonadota bacterium | reverse complement strand
TCTTAAGGCATGATTGTTTTTCTTAATTGTTATATTCTTACGGAAGACATAGCTTTTATAATTAGCTTCAATTATTCCATCAATCCTGATATTTTCCCAGAATTTCAGATGCGCATAAAGTAATTTTTCTTTATCGCTTTCTGCAGTTTTGAGTAGAAATGCACAACTTGTAAAAAAAAGTAATAATATAAATAAAAGAAAAAACTTATTCAGCTTCATCTTTTTTAACTCGAAGAATTAAGCCGATGCCGATCAAGCTTGAAATTATCATTACAGAACTCAAGATTTGTCCCATTGTCATAAAACCAATTACATGACCCAAATTTGCATCGGGCTGACGTACAAACTCAACCAGAGTTCTAAAAAGACCATATAATCCGATCCAAGTCCAAAAAACAATTCCCGATTTTTTGATTTTACGGAACATAATGTAGGTAATTACAAATAATAATAAACCTTCTAAAAAAGCTTCATAAAGTTGTGAAGGGTGACGTGGAAGCCGTTGTGGGTCTGATGGAAAGATCATTGCCCAGGGTACATTAGTAGATCTTCCCCACAATTCACCATTAATAAAATTTCCGATCCTTCCCAAGAAAAGTGCAACAGAAGCAAATGGTGCAACCGGATCAGCTAATTCAAAAAAATTGTAATTATGTTTTTTGCAGAAAAGATAACCAAATATTAGAACTCCAATTGCTCCACCATGGAAAGACATCCCACCTTGCCATACTGCAAGAATTTGTAATGGATGACTTAAGTAATATTGGATGTTGTAGAATAGAATGTATCCAAGCCTGCCACCAATGATCACACCAAGCATAAGATTAAAGAGAAGGGTCTCATAATCTTCTTTTTTTAACTTGATGTTCTTATAAGCATAGCTCTTCTTAACAAAAATATAGGCAATAATAAATCCGATGATATAAAACAGAGCATACCAACGGATCTCGAACATTCCGAGTTTGAAAATTGTCGGATTGATCTCAGGAAATTTAAGCATTTGTAATATCTATTTCCCAAGCTCTTTTAGTTTATCATAAAGTATTTCCACCAGTTCTTCTGCAGGAAGCTCATGTTTGTCCCCATCTTTTTGCAGATCGGGTGAAAAAATTTTGATAACTTGAGTTGGAGAACCATTCAAGCCGATCTCTTTCTCATCTAATCCCAGATCATCAGCCGTCCATGTTTTCAATTCAGTTTTTTTGGCATTTCTTTTACCGCGAAGAGAAGGAAGGCGTGGTTCGTTGATCTCTTTTACTACAGTTATAGCAGCCGGAAGCGGCATATCCAACCTATCATAGCCATCTTCCATTAGTCTTTGCAAAATTACTCTCATATTTTTGATCTCTTCGATCTTTTTAACAAAACCTGTTTGAGGAATTGCAAGATGTGTAGCAACTCCAGGACCAACCTGAGCGGTATCACCGTCGATTGCCTGCTGACCAAAGAGAATGATATCGTACTCACCAATTTTCTTAATGGCTTCAGCAAGGGTAAGACTTGTAGCCCAAGTATCAGCACCGGCAAATTTGCGATCTGTAAGAAGTATTATTTCATCAACACCAATAGCCACAGACTCCCGGAGAGCTGATTCTACTTGAGGAGGACCCATACTAATTGCCGTAACTTTACCACCATATTGTTCTTTCAATCTTATGGCTTCTTCAATTGCGTATAGGTCAAATGGATTGATAATACTTTCTACACCTTCCCTGATCAGAGTATTTGTTTCAGGATCTATTTTGATCTCAGTTGTATCGGGAACCTGTTTGATGCAAACAATAATATTCATTTTACTCCTGCGTACTTTGTGCGTAAAATTCTCTGATATTCTCTATCACATAATCTTGCTGATCTTTTGTGATCTCTGAAAATACCGGAATTGAAATAACTTTTTCCATTAATGCTTCTGTAATAGGGAAGTCACCCATTTTATGGTTCAGATATGAGAAACATTCTTGAAGATGGAGGGGGAGCGGATAATAAACTGCACATCCAATATCTTTTGAACGTAAATAATTTAATAATGCATCTCTGTCCTCAGCAATCATTGTGAATTGGTTGAATATAGTTTCAGCTTTTTTATGAATAACCGGAAGTTTGATCTGAGAAACATCTTTTAAATTCTTATAATAGTAATCAGCATTTTCTCTACGTGCTTCAGACCATCCGGTAAGAGAGCGTAATTTAACGAGCAGCACAGCAGCTTGGATTGTATCAAGCCTACTATTCAAGCCGACCCATTTATGATAATACTGCGGGTTTTCACCATGAACACGGAGTTGGAAAAG
>DAOUTP010000192.1 GCA_030626645.1 Candidatus Cloacimonadota bacterium | reverse complement strand
TCCTAACCACTAGACCAACGGGACACATCTATTTTGGTGAGGGTGGACGGATTTGAACCGTCGACTCTCTGCTTAAAAGGCAGATACTCTACCGCTGAGTTACACCCCCGAAAACTCACGTTAATAACACTTAATACCCAACGAAACGCCAAATTAAAAGGGGTGTTTCCTGTGTCAATTATTTTTATTTAGGAAAAAATATATTGCGTTGTTTGTGTCTATAGTAAAACTTGAATATGCTTTTCATTAAAGGAATTATGCAACGGAGGGAAAATGAGAAAATCTATTATACAGATCAATTTCGAAAAGAAAATAATTGATAGACTAAATGGTAAACCACTTGATGTAATGGAGTATATAATTTCAGATAAGGAGATACAGGTACTTCAGGACTATGCAAATATTGTATCAATTAAAAGACTGGGCTACAACGATCATGGTCCGGTACACATGCGTAAAGCAGCTTTAAATGCAATTTTAATGTTCGATCTGTTAACACAAGCGGAGATAAAATTGAATTTGGAAAAGGAACGTATCGGTACCGCAGAAGATAGCAAAATAGCAATTTTTGTCGCTGCTATGATACATGATATCGGTATGACCGTATCACGTCAAGGTCATGAATACATGAGTGTTAATCTTGCTATGCCGATCATAGAAAGAATTTTAGAGCAATTTTATCATAGTGACATTAATAAAAAAGTAATTATGAGATCGTTGATCATTGAATGTATTTTCGGGCATATGGCAACTCAGGCGATACACAGTTTAGAAGCAGGACTTGTTCTCATCGGTGACGGTTGTGATATGGAGCAGGGAAGATCACGAATCTCTTCTTTGCTATCAGAACAACCAAGAGTGGGAGATATCCACAGATATTCTTCAACCGGGATCGAGAGAGTGAATATCATCAAGGGTGAAAAGAAGCCAATACAGATTAAAGTTGATATGTCTGAATCGGTAGGATTTTTTCAGGTGGAGGAGGTTCTTTTTCCTAAGATAAAATCTAGCCCAGTGAAAAAGTACATTGAATTATATGCCGGAGTGAAAGGAAAAGAATTAAAAAAATACTTATAAAAGGAGATTGTATGAAATTAGTGAAAATGCTTATTATTATTGGTTTATTAGTTGTTTTTGGTTGTACCAACTCGCAAAATACTGGAGGCTTTGGAGAACAACTCTGGGATGGAGATACTTTTGTACAAAAAACTGTAGATGCTTCCAAGCTAGATGAGGACAAAATCTCAGCATTTGTTGATGGAAAGTGGCAGGAATTTGAACTTACAAATTTTCCGGAAATATTCATGACCTGGAATATAAAAGCAAGAATTGAAACACTTGCAGGAATTATAAAAGGTGAGATGCCAAATTTGGAAGGTCCGCATAATGCCATTGTGGCAACTTACGGATACCGCCGAGAAGATAGCAGATTCAGAGTTAACAATGCGATTAAAGGCTGCGGTTTCCTTCCTAAAAGAGAGAAGATAAAAGAGATAAACGAGATGCTGGCCGAGACTGATACATTACACTTTATGAAGAAACTGGAGATATTGACTGGAATGTATGAAAATGCCGATTCGCTATTTGATTTGAATAAACAGATCTCATTGGAACTTTATGCAAATCCTGAGCGTGGAACACAAACATTTTTGAACCAGATGACAAATCCTACTTCTGTGCTCGTATATATGGCAATTCCCACTTTTAAACTTAAAACAATAGCATACTTACTGCATCCGGAAAATCCTAAACTTACCGATTATGAAAAAGATATGATTGAATACATAAACCGTATTCACAGCTATTTTCATGGTCAATTTTCAAAAGAGTTCATCGCGGTTATTTATAATGTTGTGGAAGTATATAACAGTTCACCTGGAAATGAAAATGGTAGAGGTAGTCTTATTGTGCCTTAATTATTATTAATAAAATTGGAGAGTTAAAATGAGTCTATCTTTTTCACAAGAGCTTAAAGCTGTTATCCCTGAATTTGTTTTTGGGATCAACCGAGTAAAACATGTAAATAAAGCAATTGCAGAGAATCCGGAATGGAGAAAGGAATCTTTTACTTTATTAAAAAATCTTTTAGCAAAAATGATATCTATGGATGCCTCTGACTTAGATTTTGGAGGTCCCCGCTCTAAAGGCAAGATCTGGTATCGAGTTTATGGTGACAAAAAGCCCGATCTTGAAGCTGGTGAAATCTTCGAAGATGAAGCAATTGCAATCGCGCTCAGTATTCTTTCCGGAGATCAGAAAAAACTCTTGATCACAAATAAAAATCTAGATTTTGCCTTATCTGTAAAATTGGAGGAAACGCATTCTGAATACCGATTCCGTGGAAATGTCTTTTTTGAGAGAAATTACCTGGCGGTTAACTTGCGTGTTATCAAACAAAAATTATTCAGTATGAAAGATCTGGGAATACCTGATCCAATTGTAAATAGATTGGACCTGCAGCATGAGAAATCCGGATTATTCCTGATAACCGGAATAACAGGTTCCGGTAAAAGCTCCACTTTGGATGCAGTTATTGATATGAATAATCATAATAATAATTCTCATATAATTATTATTGGTAACCCGATCGAATTTATTCATTCTTCCGAAAAAAGTATTGTCTCTCACCGTGAAGTTGGAAGTGATGTACTTAGTTTTCAAAGTGGTGCAATTGAAGCATTACGGCAGGACCCCGATATTATCGTTGTGGGTGAGATGCGGGATTCAAAAACAATATCTACAGTTCTGGAAGTTACTGATAGTGGTCATAAAGTATTTACAACCCTTCATACAAGTTCAACTATTGACAGCATTCACCGGATTATTGCAGAATTTCCACCGGATGAGCAGGAACGTATTCGATACCGTTTGGCAGATGTACTTAAAGTAGTCGTCTCGCAGAAATTAGTTCCCAATAAAAAGAATACTCTTTCACTTGCTAAAGAGATTCTTTCAGTAGATTACTCGATTCAAGCTGCCATTAGGAATGGTAATATTACTGAGTTATATCAGATGCTGACGGAAGGAAAATCAAGTGGAATGTTTACGATGCAGCAAGACCTTTACAGGCTCTTCAAAGTTGGCATTATAACCATGGAAACAGCAATGAACTACTGCAATAATAAAAAAGTGATGACCAATCTCTTGAAATATTCTAATTAGTTAAAAGGAGTTTTAATTATGGGTTATCAACAGATTTTAATGTTGGTTCTGGGTGTAATTATCATTGGCATTTCCGTTGCTGTAGGACTTGATATGTTCACCCAGGAGATGACGAAGAACAATCGACAGTCAATTATCTCCGACATGAACATCTTTGCCGGGGTTGCTAATGCATATTACAAATCTCCACCTAATCTGGGTGGAGGAGATAGAGAATGGGATGTAGATAAAATGGGATTATGGTTCGGTTTTAATTATGATGCTGTCAACAATACGATCTCCAATAATAATGGAGTATACGTATTTTCATCATCCGGTGATGTATTAACAATTATCGGAACCGGAACTTCAATTGGCAATAATGGCAGTGAGAATGTGCAAGCGATATTACAGCTTACAGGAGTGAACTGCGAGATCGTAACTACGATCAATAACTAAAAAAAATTGCTAAATCAGTGAGATTTATTCGCTGTGGTGGATTCTTCGTCGAATGCCTATGTAAATTCATCCTCAGAAAAGCAATAATGTTTTCATCTTGCAGAATCCTTACTCTAATTTATTTATAGGAGGTAGAAATGAACACTCAATATGTTATTCCATTTATGTTTATTTTAGGACTCGCTTTATTGTACATTGGATTGAAAATTATAAT
>DAOUTP010000077.1 GCA_030626645.1 Candidatus Cloacimonadota bacterium | reverse complement strand
TATCGTTTTCAAATCTTCAATCTTGAAACCTTCTTCAATGATGTAAGTTATCAAGAGATATTTCGGAACAGCACCTTTCATTGATACGTCGTTCACAGTTCCTGTAACAGAAAGTTTACCGATATCTCCACCCGGAAAGAAAATTGGTTTTATTACGTGTGCATCGGTTGTTACTACAATTCTATTTTCGATCTCAACCGCATCATCCAGTGTTGGAAGTTTGAAATTCTTATCGAATATATCATTAATCAATCTTCTGGTTAATCCACCGCCACTACCATGACCAAGAGTTATTATGTCATCTTTCATATTTATCCTTTTATGTAACTCAACATTCCGATGTTGAGAATTTCGAGAATGGAATCTCGAATTACTTTTTAGCAACTAACAAAAACGAACAACGAAAAATATTAATTTTACAAAATAAATTCCAATCATTGTGAAGGTCTTGTTCCTCAACCATTTATAAGGTTTTCCATCCGTTTAATCCGTGGAAATCTGTGAGCAATTCTATCTTTCATATTTATAATAAGCTGCACAGCTTCCTTCCGATGAAACCATGCAAGGTCCGATTGGATGAGCAGGATTACAGGCTTTTTCAAATAATGGACATTCAGGTGGAATGATTTTTCCTTTTAGAACATCTGCACATCTGCAGCCAGTATTTCCCTCTTCTTCCTTAAGTGTAATATTATATTTCTTGGAAGCATCAAATTCCTTGAATTTATCTCGAATTCCCAGTCCAGAATTCGGTATCCATCCGATTCCACGCCAAAGTGCATCTTCTGTTTTAAGGACTGCATCAATAACTTTCTGTGCTCTTTTGTTCCCAACAATATTCACTACTCTGTTATACTCGTTCACAATGGCTGGTTTGTTATGTTTAACTTGCTTAGTAATGATCTTTATTGCAGTTAAAATATCCAATGGTTCAAATCCCGCAACAACACCACCTATGTTATATTTTTCAGGTAAGAGCATATATGATTCAGAACCAATGATAACACTAACATGACCCGGCAGGAGAAATCCATCCAGCTTGATATCATCAGCAGAAAGAAGTGCTTCTAAGGCAGGAGGAACAAGTTTGAAAGCGGGGAAGACAGAAAAATTATTTAGTTTCTGTTGCTTTGCCATAAGGATAGTTTGCGCAATTCCCGGGATGGTAGTTTCAAATCCGATACCCACAAAAACAGTTTCCTTTTCTTTTGCCATTTCCAGAGCTTCCAATGGTGAGTAAACTATTCTTACATCCAATCCTCTGGCACGAGCGTGTTCAAGAGTTTCATCTTTTCCCGGAACGCGGAGAACATCTCCAAACGTTGCGATCGTTACATCTTTCAAGTTTATTAGTTCATCAATTAATGAAGATGGAGTAACGCAAACGGGGCAGCCCGGACCCGAGATGAGAGAGATATTTTCAGGAAGCAATTTTCTAATTCCCCAATGACCAATTGCCATAGTGTGAGAACCGCATACTTCCATTATTTTTATAGGCTTATCCCAATTTTGCAGATCTTCAACAATTTTTTGTATTAATTGTGGATCGCGGTATTTTGATAGATCAATCATTTTCAAGTAATGCCATTTCTTCAAATAATTTAAGTGTCTCGTTTGCATCTTTTTCAGATATTATATTCAAGGCAAATCCGGTATGCATTATAACCCAGTCTCCTATTTTCGCTTCTGGAGTAAATGTGAACATGATTTCTTTTTTTACACCACCAAGGTTCACAAGACCTTTCTCACCTTTTTTCTCAACAATAATAGCAGGAATTGCTAAACACATTTCTTCTCCTTATATATCTACTTAAACCTTGCGGATGGGCATCGTCCTCCGCAATGGTTTGGTCTTAATAAAATTTTCTCAAACAAGATGTTTGAGTTACGAAAATTTTCTGTTCGCGATCATTACCTGACCAACCGATATTGAACCATCATTTGGTGATAAATTTCTGGGTGAATAAACTGTAAAGTTATTTCTGGTAAGAGCTTCTATCAAGCCATCCAGCAACATTCTATTTTGCATCACACCACCGGAAAGTACGACTTTATTAATTCCGGATAGAACAGAAGTCTTTTGAACAGAAGCTAGTGTGAAATCAATTATTGTTTTGTGGAATTTTTGTGAAATAACCTTATGATCTACTCCTTTTTGAATATCTTTTGAAACCTCAATAATAATAGGTCTAATATCTATTACATCTTTATTTAAATCAAATGCATAAGAATCGGAATCAGAAACTGTTTCATTTCCACATAAGAATTCCAGAGCCATTGCACTTTGTGCTTCAAAAGTGATGGAAGGGAAAAGTCCCAACATTGCAGCTACACAATCAAAGAGTCTGCCCATACTGGAAGTTTGGAAAACATTGAAATTATTCTGCAATTGTTTTTTAATCACATTTCTTTCTAATTCTGATATCCCTTTTAGTAATTCTGTGTTTGCTCCAGCTGAAATTGAGTATGCATAAGCAATACGAACCGGATGTTTGATAGCTGCATCTCCACCTGGAAGCGGCATATAATTCAAATGGAAAGAACGTTCAAAATTACTATGATCTGCAATGAATATTTCTCCACCCCAGATCGCTTCATCCGTTCCGTAACCGGTTCCATCATAAGAAACACCAATTACTTTTTCATCCAATTGGTGTTCTGCCATTATTGCAGAGATATGAGCATGATGATGCTGGATTCTTACTAATGGTAGTTTTGTTTCTTCGGCAAATCTGGTTGTTGCGAAATCCGGTTGCAGATCACACGCAATAAGTTCGGGTTTTAATTTGAACCATTTTATATATTTCTCATAAGTCTCAAGATAGAAATCCATTGTCTCTTTACTTCCGGAATTTCCAATATAAGGTGAGAGAAATAGATCATTCTCTCTGGATAAGGAAAAAGTAAGTTTTAACTCGGCACCACATCCAAGAGTTGGAACAGTTTTAGAAGGTAATTTTATTGGAGAAGGTACAAATCCTCGTGAACGACGAATGAGAATATTTTGCTCTTTAGCCGGTAGGATAATCGAATCATCCGAGCGATTTAGAATTGGTCTGTTATGTGTTAGGAAGCAATCACATAAATATTGTAGTTCACTCTCTGTTTTGGCAATTGGTTCATTGCTGTTGTTCCCGGAAGTCATTATCACAAACGGAAGTTCTTCAGTTACAAACTGATAATGATGCGGAGCATAAGGTAGGAAAATCCCGATATTTGGATTCTGTGGTGCAACATTTTGGGCTATAAGAACACATTTATCATCGTTCCCAAACTGGGGTTTGGGAACGAGGTCATTTTGTTGGGGTTTGGGAACGAGGTCATTTTGTTGGGCTTTGGGGACGAAATTGTCAGAAATCTTTGGTAAGATAACTATTGGAGCAGCAGGTGATTTAAGTAGTTTAAGTTGCTTGTCATTTATTATTACAAGATCATTAATTTTTGCTTCATTGCACATAATAGCGAAAGGTTTGTGAGGTCGGTTCTTTCTTTGTCGAAGTAATTCAACAGCATTATAATTAGTAGCATCACAGGCAATATGAAATCCTCCAATTCCCTTTATCCCGATGATCTTTCCCTCTTTCAGTGCATTTACTGTATTTTCAATTGGATCACCCAAAGTAGGGGAAAGGTCTTTATCCAGAAATTGTAGTTGAGGTCCGCATTGCGGACAGGCAACAGGTTGCGCATGAAATCTTCTATTAAGCGGATCTTTGTATTCCCCTTTGCAATAATCACACATTGCAAAACTCTTCATTGAGGTCACAGGTCTATCATAAGGAGTATCTTCTATAATTGAATATCTGGGTCCGCAATTTGTGCAATTAATAAATGCATATTGATACCTTGGATTTTTTGGATTATTGAATTCATTTATACAATCTTCACAAACAGCAAGATCTGGAGAAATCAGTGTTGAACCTTCAGATTTTGAGCTTGATCTAATTTCAAATGTACTATAATTTTTATCAGGAAATTCTTTGTATTGGAAATCAATTATCTCAGCAGCTGGAGGAAGCTCATTTTTTATTCTATAAATAAATTTTTCAAGTGAGTTCTTATCACCTTCAATTTCAATTTGAACACCACTGGTAGAATTTAAAACATAGCCAGTTAATTTTTGTTCTATTGCCAGCTTATAAATAAACGGACGAAATCCAACTCCCTGAACAATACCATTTATTTTTATTTGATACATCTATCCATCCATAAATTTATAATGGAAGAATATCTTTTCAATATATTATTAGCGTCAAGGTTTATTATAAATAAAAATTATATTAAATTAATGGAAAATTCCATTGCTTTAAGATTCATAAAAGCATAAAATAAAATGAGATACATAAATTGCATTATGAGAATGATAATCAATAACAATGGGTAAAAAAAATCTGTTTGACAACCAATTCTCAATTAGAATTTTACCACTTATAATTTAGCAATAAAAAAAGTAGAGTGAAGGAGGTTGATTGTGGATAATAAACAATCCCGGAATCCAGAATTTTCCAACAACGATAATTGCACTTGTGAATGTAACGATCTTGATGCAATTCTTGCCAAATACAACAATGATCCGACAAGATTAATGGATATTCTTATTGATGTTCAGATGCAATGCGGCTGCGTTTCGGAAAAGGCTGTAAAGGTAATTGCAAAAGCGATTAATTACTCTTCTGTCGATGTGGTGCAGACATTATCATTTTATCATTTTTTCTCTCAAACACCAACCGGTAAATATACCGTTTATCTTAATGATAGTGTAGTTGCAGAGATGATGGGCAGAGATGAAATTGCCAAAACATTTGAAGAAGAGGCCGGATGTAAATTCGGCTCGGTTTCCGAAGATGGAAGGATTGGTCTTTTCAATACTTCCTGCATCGGAATGAACGATCAGGAACCTTCCGCCATTATTAATCAACGTGTTTTCACGAAACTTACGACAGAGAAAGTAAAAAAAATCGTGAGAGGGATGAAGAATGATTATGATACTGAAGATCTGATCGGAACTGAAGTTCAATCTAATATTCTAAAACAGGGTCCAATCCTAACTAAAGATTCTAATCTTGGAGAAGCTATAAAAAAGGCAGTTACAATGAGTCCTGAAGATGTTATTGAAGAAATTAAACAATCAAATCTTCGAGGTCGTGGAGGAGCAGGTTTCCCAACTGCTATGAAATGGCGTTTTTGCAGAAATGCAGAAGGTGAAAAACACTATGTTTTTTGTAATGCAGATGAAGGTGAACCTGGAACATTTAAAGACCGTGTGATACTTACAGATCGTCCTCAACTTTTATTTGCTGGAATGACGATCGCCGGTTATGCAATTGGTTCTGATGAAGGTATTTTGTATCTTCGTTATGAATATAAATATATGGAGAAATTTCTTGAAGAAGTTCTAAGTAAATTGAGAGAAGAAGGATTATTAGGAAAAGATGTAGCCGGTGAAAAGGGCTTTAACTTTGATATCCGTATTCAATTTGGTGGAGGAGCTTATATTTGCGGTGAAGAATCTGCACTCTTAGAATCTGCGGAAGGGAAACGTGGAGAGCCTAGAGATAGACCACCATTCCCGGTAGTAAAAGGATATCTTCAGCAGCCTACAGCCGTAAACAATGTGGAAACATTATGTGCAGTTGCCAAAATCATGCATAAAGGTGCAAAATGGTATAGATCTCTTGGAACGCTAGAATCAACTGGTTCTAAACTTATTAGCGTTTCCGGTGATTGTGAGAAGCCGGGAGTTTACGAAGTTGAATGGGGCTTTACTGTAAACGATATTCTAGAATTGGTCGGTGCTAAGAATGTTCAGGCTGTTCAGGTTGGCGGACCCTCCGGAAATTGCATCGCATCAAATGAATTTAATAGAAAGCTGGCTTATGAAGATCTGTCAACCGGTGGATCTTTGATTGTAATTGGAAATGAGCGTGATCTCCTTAAAGATATAGTTCTTAACTTCACCGAGTTTTTCATTGAAGAATCTTGCGGCTCTTGTGTTCCTTGCCGAGCTATGACGGTTCAGTATAAAAACAAATTAGAAAAAATTATTAGAGGAAATGGGGTGGCTGATGATATAGATCAAATGCTTCAGTGGGAAAACGTGATGAAATCAAACCGTTGCGGTCTTGGTCACACAGCTGCCAATCCAATCATTTCTACGATCAAGAATTTCCGAGAATTATATGATGCTAAAATCAATGAAGACACAGATTTTGTAAGTGAATTTGATCTTGAAGCAGCAGTTGCCGAATCTTGTAAAACTGCCGGTAGAGTTCCCAATTTAGGGGGAGAATAATGAGTAAGATATTAATCAATATAAATGGTAAGGATTATTCGGCAGAACCAGGAAAAATGGTGCTTGATATTGCAAAAGAAAATGGCATTTATATTCCTACTTTATGCCATTATGAAGGAATAAAACCACAAGGTTCTTGCAGGATCTGTACTTGTAAAATAGATGGAAGAAATATGACAGCTTGCACAACACCAGCTTCTCATAGAATGGTTGTAGAAACAAATACAGAGGAACTAGAAAAGATCAGATCTACAATAGTCGAACTTCTTTTTGCGGAAGGAAATCATTTCTGCCCGGCTTGTGAAAGAAGTGGAAATTGTGAACTTCAAGCTCTTGCTTATAGATATAAAATGATGGTTCCTCAATTTCCATATATTTTTCCATCAAAAGATTTGGATGCTGAAAATCCGAAAATATTGATAGATCATAACAGGTGCATTTTGTGTAAGCGCTGTATTCGCAGGAAGAAAGAACCGGATAATCCATCATGGTTTGTTTTCAAAGGAAGAGGGCACACAACTCAGATAAATGTCGATCATGAACTTATCGATAAAGAATTCAATGATGAATTGGCTCAGAAAGCAATGGATACATGTCCGGTTGGTGCGATCATCCGCAAAGAAAAAGGCTTTGATGTTCCTATTGGAGAACGAAAATATGACAAAAATCCAATCGGTAGCGATATAGAAAAAGGAGTGACATTATGAGTAAACCTATTGTAGCAACAACTTCTCTAGCCGGATGTTTTGGATGTCATATGTCTTTATTAGATATCGACGAACGAATTCTGGATTTGATCGAGCTGGTTGAATTCAATAAATCTCCGATAGATGATATAAAAACTTTTACTAAACAGTGTGATATTGGAATCATAGAGGGTGGATGTTGTAATAGTGAGAATGTTCATGTTCTAAAAGAATTCAGGAAAAATTGTAAGATCCTCATTTCTGTTGGAGAATGTGCAATTATGGGTGGTTTACCAGCAATGAGAAACAATAATGCATCGATCTCAGAATGTTTGGAAGAAGCATATTTAAATTGTGTTTCCGTACAAGCTAACGATGAAAAAATAATCCCAAATGATGAAGAACTTCCAATGATATTAGATAGGGTTTATCCGTGTCATGAAATTGTAAAGATCGATTATTTCCTTCCCGGATGTGCTCCCAGAGCAGATCTTATTTGGAATGCTCTTGTGGCTTTAGTTACCGGTAATGAAATGGATTTACCATACGAAGTTGTAAAATTCGATTAAAAGGATATTATTATGAGTAAAAAAATAACTATTGAACCCGTAACAAGAGTTGAAGGTCACGGTAAAGTTACCATTCATCTCGATGATAATAATCAGGTTGCTCAATCTCGGCTTCATATCGTTGAATTCAGAGGTTTTGAACGATTTGTACAGGGAAGACCATATTGGGAAGCTCCTGTACTCGTGCAACGTCTTTGTGGAATCTGCCCTGTTAGTCATCATCTGGCAGCTGCCAAAGCTCTCGATGTTATCGTGGGAGCTGGAACCGGTGACGGCTTAACTCCCACCGGTGAGAAAATGCGTCGCTTGATGCATTATGGACAAATATTCCAATCTCACGTTTTGCATTTCTTTCATCTTGCTTCACCTGATCTGCTGTTTGGAATTGATGGTGATCCTGCACTAAGAAATGTG
>DAOUTP010000205.1 GCA_030626645.1 Candidatus Cloacimonadota bacterium | reverse complement strand
TCTTTCAATCAATTTGCAGTTGGGTTTGTTGGAATCATTCGTCTTGTTCCTGGCAAATTTGGCAGGGCTGATGTCAGCAATATTCCTCTTTAAGAAATTTAAAGAAACCAATATCTCCGGGTTGATCCTTTATTTAATACTGATAATGGGAGTGAATGGTTTAGTAATGACGCGTGACCTCTTTAATATGTTCGTATTCTTAGAAATCGTGTCCATTTCAACTTATGCATTAATTAGTTTTGATGAAGATAAAAGATCCTTTTCAGCCGGTTTCAAATATATGCTTGCCGGAGGTATTACATCCACATTTTTCTTACTTGGTGTAATCTTCATTTACTATTATACCGGAAATCTAAATCTTGATTCCATCATCGGTAATTCTTCATTGTTAGCAATGAAGACGGGTGTTTTCTCAGTCTTTGTATTGCTTATTTCTGTGTTTATTGAATTGAAACCGTTTCCGGCAAATGGTTGGGCACTCGATGTTTATGAAGCTGTTAATTCCGGGATCGTTTCCGTGATTGCAGTTGTAAATTCTGCAGCTATCCTTTTTGTTTTTTATAAGATTCTTCCATTGCTTCCAACTGAGTATCTTTCTGTATTTATGGGAGCAGGAATAGTAACATTTTTGTTTTCCAACCTGATCGGTATAAAACAATCAAATCCCAAAAGGTTGTTAGGATATTCATCTATTGCTCAAATGGGACTTGTAGTTGCTGTTGTATCATTTGCTCATAAAACAGATATTCCAGATGGGATGACCTTACTCATTGCTTGTGGATTTTTCCTTAATCACTTCCTAGCAAAAGCTGGTCTTTTCTGGATTACTGGAATTGTACAAAAAAATAATATTAAAGATTGGGCTGTTTTGCGAAATAACGTGCCATTATTGTTATTATTCGGAGTTCTGTTATTTGCACTAATCGGACTTCCCCCTTTCCCGGGATTCTGGGCAAAGTGGGAATTAGTTAAGATTCTTATAGCTTCAAAGTTTTATCTTGGTTTAACTGCAATATTAGTGGGTTCATTATTTGAAGCATTCTATCTTTTCAGATGGTTTGGGTATGCGATAAAAAATGAAAACAAAACTGAGATTAACGAGCAGGTTGGATTCTCACAGATCTTTCCAATTACAGTTTTTGTATTAATGATGTTTTTTATTTCATTCTGGATAATGACGAGAGTGTACTCATTTGATCCTGTAAACTATTTACCTCTTGTCGCTGTTTTTGGAATGTACTTGATCAATTTCCTAAAATCAAAAGTTAAAGCAGTTATTTCGATAACAGCTGTTGCTCTTTTTGGATATTATTTATATCCTATGGCAACTTATCTTCAATCTCTATTCGGGATAATATTTATAATTGGAAGTGGAATAATAATAATAACAACAATGAATAGAAAGAGTACTGGAAAAGGTTTCTATGGATTCTTATTGATGATGATCTTTGCGATGGGAAATTTATTGGTCGCAGAAAGTTATCTTACTTTCTTTTTAAATTGGGAATTTATGACAGTTGCTTCTTATTTTCTGATATTAAGAGGAGAGAAAGCAAAAGTTCCAGCTCTTACATATATTACATTCTCCTTAGCCGGTGCATATCTTATGCTGGCAGGTTTTGGATTTGCTCCGTATATTTCAGCAAATTCCAGTTTGGTTAGTTCGATCGCAAATGTAAAATTACCTCTTATCTCAATGATCTTACTCTCACTTGGTTTCTTAATAAAATCCGGTTCTCTTGGAGTTCATATCTGGGTTCCCGGTGCCTATGCCGAAGCAGAAGATGATATGACACCGTTCATCTCTTCTGTGTTAAGTAAAGCCGGTGTATTTGGAATTTTACTCGTTGCAATTTCATATATAAATCATTCCTCATCATTCAATATATTTTACTGGTTAGGTTGGTTGGGTGCTTTCACAGCAATTGTAGGTGCATTTCTCGCAGCTTTCCAGGAGGATGTAAAAAAACTTCTGGCATATTCCAGTATGAGTCAAGTCGGATATATCGTAGCTTCTATCGGATTATTAAGTCACCTGGGCTGGATCTCTGCACTATATCTTTCTTTCAATCACTTTCTGTTCAAAGCAATGATCTTCATTGCAATTGCGGGAGTTATCCACCGAACCGGTACAAGGCAAATGTATAAAATGGGTGGATTAATTAAGAAAATGCCGATCTCATATATAGCTGTTTTAATTGGAATAATTACAGTTTCAGGAGTTCCCCCGTTATCAGGATTCGGCTCTAAATGGTTACTTTATACTTCTATGATAGAAAAGGGATGGTTTTTGCAAGCCGGAGTACTGTTCTTTGCAAGTGGTGTAAGCTTCTTATATTTGTATAGAATGATCCATACGATATTCTTGGGTCAACTCAAATATGAACATCAAAATGTTAAGGAAGCTCCGATCTGGTATTTGATCCCTCAAGTTATATTTATGATGAGTATTATGGCAATCTCGATGTATCCAAATTTGATCATTAATCCTTTGAATACAATAGTTGGAAACTACTTTGCATCCACAATTCAGATTGATGGCTACAATGTTACAAGTTCATTGGGTAATTGGAATGGAAATATGGTAATGATGATCACAATGGGAGTTTTTGTTGTTCCGCTAATATTCTTGATACTATTGAATGGCAGAATGCAGAAAGTTAAACAATTCAATATTGTATATTCTGCCGAAAGACCGGAATCTCCTCAAACAACTCATTTTGCCCATAATATGTTCTCGCATATGTACAAGGCATTGGGTGGTTTAACAAAACCAAGAATCCAAAATTTCTGGAATTCCGTGTGTGAGTGGTCGAATTCTTTAGCCGGATTATTCCGTCAGATCTACACTGGAAATGGTCAAACATATTTACTGCATATTATTCTTTATATTGTAATTTTATATATATTATTAGGAGTGTAAATGGATATTACAACAAAAATTTTATACGCCATCATTTCGGTATTGGTAGCAACTGCATATGGTCTTACACTGGGTGGAATTGTTAGAAAGATCTATGCGAGAGTTCATGGAAGATATGGCCCTCCTGTTTGGCAACCATTTATAGATATCATACAAACTCATGGAAAACGAGTTTCAATTACACATGGGATCATGTTCTATCTTGGCCCGGTCTTCCGTTTGGCAGGCGGATTGGGAACTTATTTATTCATTCCGGTGATATTTGGTTCAGTTGTATTTTCCAATTTTTCTATGGCTGGAGACCTGCTTCTGGTAATGTACTTTATTTTCTTTGGTCAGTTGGGAATGGCTCTCGGTGCGGGTGAAGGTGGTCATCCCTATTCACCTATTGGTATTGCAAGGGGTTTGGCTCAAATGAGTACTTTTGAAGTTCCATTTGCCTTATCTGTTATTGCACTTGCTATTCAATACAATACTTTGAATATTACAACAATTGTAGCAGCACAGCAAGGGGGCATTTTAAATTGGAC
>DAOUTP010000167.1 GCA_030626645.1 Candidatus Cloacimonadota bacterium | reverse complement strand
GCTGGATTGTTAGTTGCGAAGATAATTCAAGTAGAATCTGTAAAACAATCCTCCGGTTTGTTAACAATAATGGATATGAAAAATGTTTCGAGTAAAAAAGGAGTTTTGCAGAAAACGGGCATTCCCAAAGAGGGCTTTGGGAACGAGAAGAAAAACTCGATCAAGTTGGTCAAAATACTTCCTGAAACCGCCATCTCCGGTCAACTATGGAGGCATCTTATCACCGAGCAGAAAAATTTCCAGCCAATGAATGCTAACTTTGGTTTGTTACCTCCATTAGAAGAACGTATCAGGGATAAGAAATTAAGAAAACAAAAGTATTCTGAGAGAGCGATCAAAGACTTACAAAGCAGTTTTATTCAAAAATAACCTTGATCTCGACCTCAATCTTGACCTCGACCCTATTCAATAAAATCGCGAAAGAAATCAGAATCTTCTAGAATTGTTATTCGGTTGATCCATTCCTTTTGAATTTTTAATTTATTTTCAAATTTTTCAAGGTCAGTATCATAATCAGGTAGCCGAGGATCAGAACGTCTGTTATCATAAAAAAGATTGTTTTCAATTGTAAACTCTTTTGGGACGAGATGCTCTGCCAGAGCGCATTGATAACCATAATATTCAGGTGAATCATAAACAGAATCTTGTGCTGTTCTCACAATAATATTTGCATTGAAATATCCCGGATTCTCTTCCGTGGCAGAAGTTATTGATGTTCCCATTGCACCGGTTTTATAGATAATATTATTCTTGATAAATCCTCTGGGCTTACCTTTACCAGCATCCCAAAGTGAAATTCCCCAGGTAATTATATCTTCTATAATATTGTATTCTACAGTTGCTTCAGCATCCACAAATAGTCCGATACCTTTCCAATACCGTTTCACCAAGTTATTCCTGATCACAGCTTTGGCATTCCAGGTTACACCGATTCCTACACCTCTTCCACCTTGCGCGATCCTGCCGCCCGCTTTGTGAACACCATCAATGATGTTTTCATCGATCACAGCTTCTGAGTCTCGATATAAAGCAATTCCATCCCATGAATTTTTTGTGATCAGGTTATTATAAATTCTCAGGATTGAATTCTCCCGTCCGCAGATTCCCATTATACCGACAATATTCTTCTTTATCAAAGCTTGATCACCATAATTCCTGGTAATCTTATTATTGCGTATTATAACATTGCTATTTTTTACAACAATTGCTGCATCGGTGGCGAATTCGCAGGAATCTCGTATCCCGCCTGTGATTGTAAGATTTTCCAAAATTAAATTTTCACAATTTAAAACAAATAAACCATATCCGGAATTTGTTCTAATTACTGCAGTTTTATCGGAAGGTCCGGAAATCTTGATGTTCTTACCTGAAATTATCAGACCGGCAGTTGCAGTGATCAATGTGTCAGGATTCTCACAATTGCCACAAGATGAATCTATTATCGTTTCAAAAATAAGCTCATAAATACCGCTTGCGAGTTTTACATTGATATTCTCTTTTGGATTTTGAAAGAGTTTTTCCAATTCTTCAGCAGTAGAGACTCGGAAAGTTTTGTTTGGTTTTGTTAAAATAAAATTCAATGTAAGAAGTAAAACAAACAAAATTGCAGTAATATGATATTTTTTCATGATCGATACAACTCTGTTCTACGATCTAAAAATAGATCATTAAATTCCGTAATTCCCTTATCATCCGATTCTAGTGGATCGATCTCAGTTACAAAAACCGATTCTTCATTTTTATCCATTCTATGAATGATATTTCCTTTTGTATCTACGATCTGACTCATTCCAGTGAAGTTAAGAGTATTATTTCCATTTTTCTCCTTTCCTATTCTGTTGGAAGTAACAGAGAAAACTCCATTCTCAATTGATCGTGTGATCATTGCCTGTTGGCACCAGGGAAGAACAAGATTGGTTGGATGAGCTATTATCTGGGCTCCGGATAAAGCCAGTGAGCGTGCTGATTCAGGAAATATCCAGTCGAAACAGATCATCAACCCGACCTTAACATTATTCTTTGCTCTAATAATTTTAAAGCCGGTATCTCCTGCCTTGAACCATCTCTTCTCTTCAAAGAAAAGGTGTGTTTTTCTGTAAATATGGACAGAGTTATCAGGATTGACCAGCATAGCTGAATTGTATATTCCATTTTCTGCTTTCTCGGCAAAACCGATTACATAACTAGTATTAAGCTGTTTAGCAAGTCTCTTAAAAAGGGTTGCAGTTGGTCCATTCATCGGATCTTCGGCAATATTTTGCACTTCCTCTTCCGAATTGAAAAGATAACCACTGGCTGCAAGTTCCGGTAGAACTATCAGATCAGCTGAAATTGATTCCAAAAGTGATTCCATTTTCGCTAAATTCTTATCTATTTGCATTAATTCAGGCTTGAATTGGCAGACTCCAACCTTAAATTCCATTAACCCTCCAAAACTGCTCGAATGAAAAAAGCGAATGCCATTTTGTCAATCTTAAATCATTTGGAAATATTCAAGAAAGAAATTATTATATTAATTAAATTATATATATATAGTAATTTACTCTTGACAGCAGAACCTTGAAAATTTTATTGAAAATGAAGTAAATAAAAAGCGCATAGTTTTTTTTAGCTGACATTTCTGGTCAGCATTTTTTTGATAAAAAATTGATACCACTGACATTCAGTGGTTTAGTTGTTTAATGGAGGTGTTTTCGGGTGGAACTGAAAGAGAGAATTGAACAAATTGCCAAGAGGGCATGTCTAGATGTAAACGTAGCACTTTATGATCTAAGTTTGAAGCCTGCATCTAAAGGGTTGATTGTACTAATTTACCTCACTAAGATTGATGGAGTAACTATAAATGAGTGTAAAAGAGTAAGCCGGATTATATCTGAAATTTTGGAATCTGAAGATGTTATAGCTGAAAGATATTTTCTGGAAGTATCATCACCAGGTCTGGAACGTGCGCTGAACCAGAAAAAACATTATGTAAGTGCAATTGATGAGAAAGTACAGGTATCTTTTGCAGATGGTGAAAATACTGTTACAGCTATTGGGATACTCAAGGAAGTGTTGCCTGAAAGTATAAAGATCGAATTTGAAGAAGCAGTTAAAGAAATTCAGCTTACTGATGTTAAGAAAGCTAAAACATATTTTGATTATAAGAAAAATAAGTGAGGACATTATGAACTCAAACATTATGGGATCCCTTGCCGAATTGGCTAATCTGAAACAGCTTGATAAAGAGAAATTAACTTCAATTATTAAGGAAGGGTTGTATCAGGCGATCTCAAAGAAAATGATATTGGACAATGAACTAGAAATAACTACAGATTACAATACAAATAAGATAATAGCAAGATTCAATAGAATCGTTGTAGAAAGAGATACTTCACTTGGCGAGATATCATTTGAAGATGCAAGATTGATCGATGAAAATCTGGAATTGGGAGATACTATCCCGGTGGAAATGAGTATTACAGAATTCGAACCAAAGGTTATCCGAAATGCGAGAAAGGCGATTCTTGAACGTATCAAACTATTAGAAGAAGATAGGATAATGTTCGATTATGAAAATCAGAAAAATCAACTTGTCTCCGGCAAAATTACAAAAGATGATTTTAACGGTTATCTTGTTAATATTGGTTATGCGGATGCGCTTCTATCAAAAGAAGAACAGGTTGAAGACGAATATTTCAAAGTAGGTGATGTGATCCGTTGTTATGTTGTTAATATACGTAAACGTAAGAAAGATGTTATCGTAATTCTATCCAGAACCCGCCCTGAATTCGTGATGAAAATATTTGAATCAGAAATACCTGAGATCATATCCGGTGAAATCGAAATAAAAAAAATAGTTCGAGAGCCTGGAATGCGCACAAAAGTTTCTGTTCATTCTAACAATGCCGAAGTTGATGCAACTGCTGCATGTCTTGGTCCACATGGAGTTAGAATTGAGGCTATAAGAAAAGAACTGAATGGTGAGCTGGTTGATATCGTTGTCTGGGATTCAGCTCCTGAACAACTGATTGCCAATGCTATTGGTCCGGATCTGGTAGAGAAGGTGTACCTGGCGGATCGCGGAAGATTTGCTAGAATTATTGTGAATAAAGATAACAAGAACTTGGCTATTGGCAAGAAAGGTAAAAACGTGAAACTTGCTGCGAAACTTACAGATTTTAAACTGGATATTTACACAGAAGAGGAATTTGAGGAGAAAATTTCTGAAGAACGTAGGATTACAAGTCATATAAGTGATTTGGATGGTGTTTCTACTAAAGTGGCGGAAGTACTTAAAATACACGGATATACTTCTGTACAAGATATTTATGAAGCAAGTATTGAAGAACTCTGTAATCTGGAAGGATTGGGAAAGAAAACATCCGAAAAGATTAAAGAATCTTCCAAATATTTCTAAATTCCTAAATTAGAGAAATTGATGGAACACGATGCCGAATAGATCTTCAAATGCTGGGCATATTCCACAACGAACGTGTGTAGTATGCAGAAGGAAAACGGATAAGAAAAAG
>DAOUTP010000177.1 GCA_030626645.1 Candidatus Cloacimonadota bacterium | reverse complement strand
TTATATTTTTGAATTACCCTTTGCGTTTCTCGAGCAATTTTGTAATGTTCTTCACCAATTATTTGCGGATCAAGAATTCTACTAGTTGAATCAAGTGGATCAACAGCAGGATAAATACCTAGCTCTACAATTCTTCTGGAAAGCACAGTTGTTGCATCAAGGTGAGAAAATGTAGTTGCTGGTGCTGGGTCTGTTAAGTCATCAGCTGGAACATACACAGCCTGGACTGATGTAATTGAACCGTCTTTTGTAGAACTGATTCTCTCTTGCAGGTTTCCCATT
The DNA here is from genome assembly GCA_030626645.1 of Candidatus Cloacimonadota bacterium. Lineage (GTDB taxonomy): Bacteria > Cloacimonadota > Cloacimonadia > Cloacimonadales > TCS61 > Tenebribacter. The sequence goes on along the minus strand of DAOUTP010000177.1, from coordinate 3,910 downwards.
TCAGTTGCCAGAGTGGGCTGATAACCAACCGCCGAAGGCATTCTTCCTAGGAGAGCAGAAACTTCTGATCCCGCTTGTGTGAAACGGAATATATTATCAATGAATAATAACACATCTTTCTTTGCTACATCCCTGAAATATTCTGCAATACTGAGTCCGGTAAGACCAACCCTCTGCCGGGCCCCCGGTGGTTCATTCATTTGACCGAAGACTAAGGCAGTTTTATCTATCACACCAGATTCTTTCATTTCTAACCAAAGATCGTTTCCTTCTCGAGTCCTTTCGCCCACTCCAGAAAACACAGAATAGCCACCATGTTCGATCGCAATATTCCTGATAAGTTCCTGGATCAATACTGTTTTTCCAACACCAGCTCCACCAAAGAGACCGATCTTTCCACCTTTGGAATAAGGTTCAATAAGGTCGATTACTTTGATCCCGGTTTCAAGAATTTCCTCTTCGGTTGAAAGATTTTCAAACAAAGGAGCCTGACGATGAATGGAATATTTTTCTTTTGCATTAACCGGTCCACCACCATCAATCGGTTCGCCAACGACATTGATCATTCTACCGAGAACTTCTTCACCAACCGGAACCATTATTGTTTCATTTGTATCAATAACTTTTGTATTTCTAACCAAGCCATCAGTTGAGTCCATTGATACAGTTCTTACCTTGTTTTCACCAAGATGCATTTGGACTTCTAGAACAAGATCTGAACTTTTTTCTCTCTCAATTCTGAGTGCATTATGAATTGCAGGCAGATGACCTTCGGGGAATTCTACATCTACTGTGGGACCGATAACCTGTATAACTTTTCCTTCTACCATAAATACCTCTTATATATTAAAAACTATTTTTTCCATTATTGTTGGATTGCTTCCGCTCCGGAAGATATCTCAATTATCTCTGTAGTGATTGCGGCTTGTCTTATCCTATTATAATTCAATACGAGCTTATCAATTAGTTCAGCAGCATTTTCAGTTGCAGAATCCATAGCCGTCATTCTGGCGCCTTGTTCAGCCGCAGAGGATTCTAACATTATTCGCCAAATATCAACGTGAATATATTTTCTTCCAAGCTCATAAATTATTGTCTCTTCATCAGGCTCGTAAACATAATCTTGTTTAGAAATTTCTTCTGATTCGATAGGTACAATAGGCAAGAGTTGTTTTACAATAATATCTTGTTGAATAGCAGATTTGAATTCATTAAAAATGACAATTATTTTATCATAATTTTCATCCAGAAATAAATTTAATATCTTTTCAGCTACTTCGGTCGAAACGCTGAAATCCATTTCATTGAAAAGATTTATATACTTTTCAGTTACATTTGTAGAGTGCTTTCTGAAATAATCATATCCTTTTTTACCAATGCAGATTATATCAGCATCTGGGTCTTTCTCAAGATGTGCAACAGCTTTTTTAATTATATGCGTATTAAAAGAACCGCAAAGACCTCTATCAGAAGTTACAACCACATAAGCTGTTTTGCCTTTGCCTGTTGCATCAGCCAACAAGGGATGATCAGAAGAAATATTTTTATTTTTCAATGTTCTAAGCATTTCGTTTATATGATCTGCATAAGGTCTGGCATTAATAATATTATCCTGAGCTTTTCGCAACTTGGATGCAGCTACCATTTTCATAGCATTTGTGATCTGCTTTGTACTTTTAATGCTTTCGATTCGTGTTTTGATCTCTCTTAAATTAGCCATAATTTCCTAAAATTTTGATAATACTTTTTTACATATTTTACGCATTGTTTCTTTAGTTTTGTCGCTTAGTTTATCTTTGATCATACTCTCCATAAGTTCTTTATATTCGGAGTCAAGTGTTGAATAAAGCTCTTCTTCCACTTTTCTTACATCTTCTACATCAACTTTATCAAGGTAGCCTTCATTTGCCATAAAAATAATAAATGTCTGTTTAGCCACAGAGAGTGGTGAATACTGTGCTTGTTTTAGTATTTCAACCAATCGTTTACCTCTTGTTAGTTGTGCTAGAGTTGCTTTATCAAGGTCGGAACCAAATTTTGAAAAAGCTTCAAGTTCTGCGTATTGAGCCAAGGCAACACGAAGCTGCCCTGTCACGCTCTTCATAGATTTGAGCTGTGCATTTCCGCCCACTCGCGATACAGAAAGTCCGGCATTAATAGCAGGACGAATACCTGAGTAGAACAAACGGCTATTCAGAAAAATCTGACCGTCGGTAATTGAAATAACGTTCGTAGGAATATATGCTGTCAGGTCATCTGCTTGTGTTTCAATAATTGGAAGAGCTGTAAGTGAACCACCACCGAGTTCGTCATTAAGTTTTGAAGCTCTTTCCAATAGACGTGAATGAAGATAAAAAACATCACCGGGATATGCTTCACGTCCGGGAGGTCTTCTCAGAAGTAATGAAAGTTCTCTGTAAGATACTGCGTGTTTAGAAAGATCATCATAGATCATGAGAGCATGTTTTCCATTATCGCGGAAAAATTCTCCCATAGTACATCCTGAATATGGTGATAAATATTGCAAAGAAGCAGATTCAGCTGCAGAAGCTACAACAACGATCGTGTACTTCATTGCTCCGCTTGTTGTAAGTGTATTCACGATCTTGGCAACAGATGATTTTTTTTGTCCAATAGCAACATAAATGCATATTACGTCAGTATCTTTCTGGTTTAAAATTGTATCAATAGCAATAGCTGTTTTACCTGTCTGGCGATCACCAATGATCAATTCACGCTGACCTCTACCGATCGGTATCATTGAGTCAATTGCCTTAATCCCTGTTTGAAGTGGTTCTTTCACGGGTTGTCTTTGTACAACACCCAAAGCTTTTCTCTCAACCGGCATATATGCATCAGCTTTTATCTCACCTTTTCCATCCAAAGGATCTCCAAGCGCATTCACAACACGACCCAGTAGCGCTTCGCCTACTGGAACTTGCAAGATTTTCTTTGTTCTTTTTGCAATATCACCTTCTTTGATCTTTCGAGTTTCACCAAAGATAATACATCCAACATTATCCTCTTCCAGGTTTAATGCCATTCCCATAACATCACCCGGGAATTCGATCATCTCGCCAGCCATAACGTTATCCATTCCATAAATACGGGCAATACCATCTCCCACCTGAACAACTTTTCCGGTTTCAGCAATATCAATATCAAATTTTAATCCCTTAATCTTATCTCTAAGAATCGAACTTATTTCATCTGGTTGTATTTTCATACTGACCTCATTTCTTTTTTTTTGACTTAACTTTTAACAGCTTCACTAAATTGTTTTTAATTGATCCATCTATTAACAGGGAATCCGTAGTTGCAACAAATCCTCCCAAAATTTCAGGATTGATTATTGTTTCTAAAATAACATCTTTTTCTAAAATATCTTTTAATTTTGCAGATATGGAATCAAGTACGTTTTTAGGTAATTCATGAGCTATGGTTAATCCAACTTTGATCTGGTTCTTTTTTTCTAATATTTCATTTTCAAGATCTAGCAGAATGTCTGTGATTATATTAAATCTATGTTTTTTTAAAAGGATACTGAATAAGTTTTCCCATAGTTTAATGTTCGCTAGTTTCTGTGTCATTTCCAGTGCTATTTCCATACGCTTTTTTAATGGAAACAAATAGGAATTGACAGCATTCACCAGTTCCGGTTCAGCTTTTATTGAACTGCTCATAATCTCTACATCAGCTAATATTGAATTGATATCTTCATCATCAAGTCCACTAATAATAGCATGAGAATATCGTTGAGCAACGAGAATATTTTTCACTTATTTGCCCTCTCAGAGATAATTTTCTTTATCAATTCTTTATCTTTTATCTCATTGAGTTTTTCTGACAGGAATTTAGAAGAAAGTTCGGCAACCATTTCTGCCAGTTCATCTTCAATTTCTCCCATAAC
>DAOUTP010000012.1 GCA_030626645.1 Candidatus Cloacimonadota bacterium | reverse complement strand
CTGACGACCAATAAGATAGAATTGGAAAACTCTCTCAGAATCTATAATTAATAGTCCAATTAGAATAAAGATAATATCAGGCAGAAGATTCAGAAATCTTCGTACAGTAACTCCATTTTTTATAAATCTGTAACTTATATACAAAGTCAAAAATAATATTGAGATCTGAGTATAAAGACTTATAATAGAACTATCTACTTCTATTAACTTCAGAAAGAGAAACTCAATATTTGCAATTGCAAATAAGGTAAGAATTACAATAGCAATTTTTTGGATTCTATCTCTTTTGGCCTCAATCATATCTTTCCTATTGGGAATTGTATCTATACATTAAGTGCTTTTACTATATTTTCTTGGATGATATTTATGGGATCATCAGCATTAACTCGAATAAGTTTGGCTGCATTTGAGAAATAGGATATCACTTCTGATGTATCTTTGTAGAATTTTTCGATTCTTTTAATAATAGCTTCTTCATGATCATCATCTCTCTGAACTATCTCACCTCCACAGACATCGCAGATCCCTTCTTTTTCTGGTTTGCTATAAAGAAGGTTATAATCTTTCTTGCAATCAACACAGTTTCGTCTGGATGAAACGCGCTCTATAGCTTTTTCATCAGATAACTCTAACAGGACAACTTTATCAATTGTGAAATTTTTTTCCAAATACTTCAACTGCTCCATATTTCGTGGAAATCCATCAAGGATAGATCCTTTTTCAATGTTCGATAAAGCATCCTCTACGATCTTAAAAACATATTTATCTGGAACAAGTTCACCCTCATCCATAAATTTCTTAGCAGTAAGACCTAACTTGGTTTTATTCTCAATGCTTTCGCGCAGAAGATTACCGGTTGTTATATGCTTCCAACCAAATTTCTCTTCAAGGATCATCGCCTGTGTTCCTTTTCCACATCCTTGAATACCAATTAATAAAATATTCATTTTTACTCCTTTTTATATTATTTATTTATCATATTAAGAAGAATAAATTTAAAATGTAATTTAACGTCAAGTTTTACATTTTTTGTAAATAGTTTTGAAGAGACTACTCTATCAACAAATTACACAAAACAATTGACCGATTCATTCGTATTTCTTGAATAACATTTATGAAAAAGATAGTTATTACAGGAGCCAACGGATTTGTTGGCAGCGCATTGGTAAAAAAACTTCTAATAAATGGAAATGAAGTTACATGCCTTGCCAGAGCTGGTTCAGATATTGATCTTATTGAAAACAAAAACGATATCCGCTATATTGATTATAATAATATAGACGAGATCATAGAAGCTTTACGAGATAAGGATATTCTGATACACAGTGCTGCATTAACTCGTGCCCGTAATTGGGAAATATTCAAAGAGATCAACATTAAGCTTACCGAAACACTTGTTAACATTTGCAATAATTCTTCAATTAAACAGTTTATTTTCATAAGCAGTCAGGCAGCAGCGGGACCTGCTTTAAACGAAAGTTCGGGGAAAAAGGAAAAAGACAATTTAAATCCGGTTACTATGTACGGAAAAAGTAAGTTAATTGCAGAAGAGGTCATTCGTAAAAAAGCAAAGATGCCATGGACAATTATCCGACCTGTTTCTGTTTACGGCGCTGGTGATAAAGATTTTCTTGAGCTTTTTAAAATGGTTAAGAATCATTTTGTAATTTTGAACAGCTTTAGAACAAAATATTATAATCTTATCTATATCAATGAACTTACCGAACTTATTGAACAAACAATAAATAACAAAGAAGCTTTTAATGAAATATTCTTTGCTGCAAATTCGCGAATTATAAAAAATATTGAGCTGCATAAATTAATTGGTAAGGCAATGAACTCAAAAACTTTAACAATAAGGATTCCTGAATTCCTGCTCTACCCCATCGCTTCTTTTTTGGAATTTATCAGTTTGGTCTTTAAGAAGAAATTTCCTGTAATAAATAGAGATAAAGTAAAAGAATTTAAAGAAGATTACTGGATAGTAAATACAACCAAATCGGAACAGAAATTGAAAATACAATTCAAAGATGAGTATTTATTAAATTTTAAGAAAATCTATCAGTGGTATAAAGATAAAGGATGGTTATGAGAAGATTCATAATAATAATGGCAATTGTTATTTTAACAACTTACATCTGGGCTCAAGCTGAGCTTGAAGAAGATGCTCCACAGGATACATTAAATATTGAACCAACAATTCTTGATACTTTAGAAGAAAGAATTGATCCAAAGCTTCTTTTGGTTGAAATGAACAACTTTCTTGATGAAAAAAGAAAAATGGAAGACGATCTTTTCCTGCCGCATTTAATATATAAAGAAAACTTTCATCTAAGCTCACCCTTTGATCTAAATGTACGTATCAAGAAAAACGGGTTTTCAGAAATCCCATTTGCAACAGGAAATTTGCAAACTGTTCAAAATAATCGTAATTTTTATAACATAATCTATAAAAGAGGAAACATTTTTTATAACTCTTTAGAATATTCTCTCCCAGCAGCGATAACCGAAACCTATATGGGACTCGGTGATAATAATATGAACAACATCGCAGTTTCTTTAATGAAAGGTGGAATCTTTGGAATTCCCAACCTTGATATGCAATTAGATTTTTTAGGTGAAAAAGGGATATGGTTAGGAATCGACGATGAATCCTCTCAGAATTTTCATCTACATCTAAGTTATGATTGGGATTTTGCTAAAATTCATTTTGATAATAGCATAATTGACCAAACACTTCCTGGTGAAAAAGACATTTATGCTTATTCATATCCTTTTGATTCAGCTTCTAATAAAGAGAATGAATATTCGATTACTGTTGAGAATAAAATTGTAGATATTGGTTTCAAATTCAAAAATAACGATTACAAAATTGAAAATAAAATTTATAAAGAACGTGATCTTATACAGCTTCTGGCACAAAAGAAAATCTCGATTCCAGATCATCATCTTGATTTGTCTTATGAATATATTGCTGAAGATATTTCAACTCCAGCTGATAATACTCCTCAAGATGACTCATATCATATCCTTTCTTTTGATCATGATTCAAGTTTGTTGGGATTTAATTTTGGTAATACCGGTTTTTATCGAGATGAGAATAATTTTCAATTAAATTCTGAACTCACTAAAGAGATCTTTCACGGTTTTAATATTCTCGGAGAATATAGAAATTCTTCAAATGAATATTATCCAAATTATTTGTCTTCAATTTCACAACATCAAACCAGATTAAGAGTTGGAGGAGGAATACTATTTAATCCATCACATGTAAAAATCAGAGTTATGATAGGACAAAATAGTATTGGATATTCTAAGGGTGATTATTTCGAAGTAAAGAACACGATAAATCTAAGCATAGTAAAAAGCTTGAAGCTTAGATTTGAACATTGGCTAAAAAATGAAAGAACGGGTAATTTTATTGATGAGGATGATCTTTATATAAGAACATTTCCCGAATGGCAAATGTCTGATCTTTTGGAACTCACTTATTTATTAAAGCACAATAATGCAATAAAACTTGGATTAAAACGTATTTATCATTCCAACTATTCCTATACGCTGGATGATCTGGATATGATATTTATGAATGATACAGAGAATTATGATGCGTATCTTAAACTACAAATAACAGACAGATTTGAAATAAGTGTTGATGTTATAAATTTAACAAATAATAAAATCATGTTCACAAATGTAGATCATCCAGGAACACATTTTAATTTCAATGTACACTGGATCTTTGTAAATTAGGAGACTACTTATGAGTTTTCAAAAAATTATTTTTCTTGTATTGTTGCTGTTAATCACAATATCAATTAGTTTTATCGTTGGATCGATATTCGATGAGAATATTTTCAATATAAATGAATTTGGATTTCAATTTTTGATGTTCTCAATTTTAGGAAGTTTCATTTTTTTTAGTACCAAATACTTACGAAGTATTGATACAATAATCATAGTTCTCTTTATCTCAAGCTTATTTGCTTTTCTAATGAAGCGGACTTCATTGAGCAGCCAAGTCGGAGGGTTATTCCAACTTCATATCTATACTTTCATGCTATTTATTGTATATGCTTTGATCTTCAAACTTGCCTGGTTCAGGTTTAAATATATTAGAAATATAATGTTTAGTATATTAGAAGCAATCGGTTATGTTGTGGTGCACTTAGTTCTGCATATTATTATCAAAAGACCATTTAAAGGACAATTCATTTTGGTCTATTTTTTCAATGGTTTAAAGATTATGATAACTCTGGGCGTAAGCTACAGCATTGTGGAATTTATTAATTCCAAGTTAGAAACAATGTTTTTCAAAACTCCTGAAAGGATATTCATAGACGATAGTTCAGAAAATAATGATAGTCTTCATCAATAATTAAAAATACTGCCGCCAATGAATTCCCTTAGAATTGAATTTGAAGGGACATTACCATCTTTAATATTATATATATGTTCAACTATTTTCCATAGTCTTAGCGCTTCAGAATAATGGGGGGAATATTCATTTATAGAATGCAAGATAGGCAAAATGTATTTCTTTAGAACTCCAAGTTCGTAAGTTAGAATGCTATTAAACATGAAATCAGCATTTTCCTGAAATGGAAAGATGTTTTTATCTTCACCCTCTCTCACGGAGTCCCACATTTCTAATGTTTGTTCTCCAGAATGTCCTCTATAATTATGGTCACGTACTAATCTTCTGATCTTTCTTGAATCTGTTGTTGGTATCCTGTTGTGAGCATCAATATTAAGATTGTTCAAAGCACTAACATAAATTCTTAATTTCTGATTAAATGGTACTGATGAAGATAGTACATCGTTAAGTCCATGGATTCCTTCCATTATTAGTATCTCATTTTCTTCTAACTTCAGTTTTTTATGACTCGATTCTCTTATTCCTTGTCTGAAATTATATTTTGGTAACTCAACTTCTTCACCATTAAGTACTTTTTGCAGATCATTATTTAAAAGTTCAAGATCCAATGAATTTACGCTTTCAAAATCGAAATCTCCATTTTCTTTTTTAGGAGTATGACTTCTGGGTAGAAAATAGTCGTCCATTCCGAGTATGTACGGTCTTATCCCGTTCACCCTTAAGTGAATAGAAAGACGTTTCGCAAAAGATGTTTTCCCTGATGATGATGGACCGGCAATGAGAACAAGTTTAGTATCATTATTACGTGTGATATGCTTTGCAATATCAACTATTTTCTTCTCATGAAGTGCTTCTTCAACCTGAATTAGATCAGTAATCGAATAGTCCTTCACAGCTATATTGATCGCACTTACAAAATGAACCCCTAAAATACTCAGCCATTTATCATGTTCCTGATGAGTTGTAAAAAGTTTTCTGGAAAGTTCAAATTCGCCATTTATTTTATTTGAAATTCTATTCGGAAATCTAAGCACTAAACCAGGTGCAAGATAGATTATCTCAAAACTTTTAATATAACTTGTGTCTTCCGCAGTCTGACCAATCAAATAATCATAGAAATCTCCACATTTGTGTACATTTATGGTGTTATGAGTTAGATGTTTATTTACATCATCACGGTTCAGTTTTGTGAAAATATCTTCTGCTTCAGAAGAATTTAACTCAATTTTTTCTATCGGCATTTCACTATCTATGATATTCTGCATTTCCTGAGTAAGCTGATTGATCTCCTTCTCTGAGAATGTATAATCGATAACCTCGGCATAAATTCCATCACCGATTGAATGTTCTATAATTAACTTTTTTTCATTTTTAAAAATTGTATTGAAAGCTTTACATAAAACAAAAATTGAAGTATTCTTATAAATTGCATCACCTGCAATACTGGTTCTGGTAATGCCGTCTATTATCGTATCAGAATTTATTACAGTTTTATTATTATAGTTTATAAATTTATTATTTATTTTGTATGCTATAAGTTGTCCTTTATTTTCTAAGTTTTCTTTCAGAATGCTTTGAATATCTAAGGATTTTGCAAAAGAGATCTTCTTTAAATGATCGCCGTCTATTCTTATTTCAACAGTAAACAAATTTCCTCCTTTGTTATGAGAAAATTACTTTTAATCTATTTGTTTCTAAGTCAAGTTAATATTATTCTTCAGATTGTTAAACATTTTAAGATAAGCAAGTTAGAACACAATTGAAATATGTATAATATCAAATTAAATATAAATATTGACTTCTATTGTAGGAAAATAAATTCCGCTCTTTGGAGGATGAGAATGGATAAAAAATTAAAGAGAAATATTATTCAAAATTTTGGGATAGTTGTAGGGTCCATAATTTTCGCGATAGCCTATTCATGGTTCCTGGTTCCTTACAAAATAGCACCTGGCGGCATTGGTGGTTTGAGTCAGATTCTGTTTCACTATTTCAATTTACCTATTGGTGTATCAATGATACTATTTAATGTGCCATTGTTTATTTTGAGTTTTATGTTTTTGGGAAAACGTTTTGGACTTCGATCTCTCTTTGGCATGTTCTCAACTTCAATCTTTGCTGACCTTCTCAGTTTTAAAAATCTTCATAATATCGGCATTATCAAAGATCTTTCTCCATATACATTCATAGATCATGGAAACAAAATCTACGCGATGTTATCACCTGAGGATATTTATTTATCAGCAATAACCGGTTCTGTCCTGTTAGGTTTGGGATTAGGGATCATCTTCCGTTTCCGTGGCTCTACCGGAGGCACAGATATTCCTGTTGCCTTCTTGAAACAAAAAACCGGAATCTCTATTGGTATGGGATACTGGGTTGTAGAAACAATAATAATCATGACGATAGGTATTGTTTTCAAAGATATGAAGTTGATAATCTGGGGTTATGTTAACTTATTTATCACAACCAAATTAACAGACCTGGCAAGTGAAGGTCTACCCTATGTAAAAGGTGTATATATCATTTCAGAGAAAAATAATGAGATCAAAGATCAGATCTATGATAAAATCAGACGTGGTGTTACATTCTTTAAGGCTCAGGGTGGTTATACGGGTAATGAGTTTAATATCCTATTCTGTGCAATGAACCGTAGACAAGTGGCAATGATGCGTGATATCGTAAAGGACATTGATCCGAAAGCTTTTGTCTTGCTTACGGATGTTAACGATGTTATGGGTTATGGTTTCCGGAGCAGAAATATTGATCTAACCGCTAAAGACTCTTAATAAGATAATACAATTCTAAACAACTTCTTTCTATTTTTTATTAATTCAATTAACAATAATGTTGACATTTTTGTCATTATTTCTTTTTTTAAAAAATAGAAATAAATCTTATTTATAAAAAGGAGTACAATATATGCATTCCATTTTAATCGTTGAAGACAATTGGGAAACTCAATTATTAATTGCCAGCATATTAAAAGAAAATGGTTATCAAACTTTCCTGATAGATGATGGGAGAAAGGTTATAAGCAAATTTAATTCCTGTAAACCTGATATTATACTTTTAGACATACAGCTCCCTGGTGAAGATGGGATATCAATTTTAAAAAAGTTAAAAGAAATTGATCAAAACGTGATTATAATCATGATCTCTGGAACAAGAGGAACCAAAAATATAGTGGAAACAATAAAATTGGGTGCATACGATTATGTGAGAAAACCATTTGATCAGGACGAATTACTTTTAACCATCGAAAGAGCCTTAAAAACCCAGGAACTGAATCAACAAGTTAACGATCTGAAAAGAAAATTGCACTTTAAGAAAAACAATATTGTAATTGGTAATAGTCCGCAAATTAGAAGAATATTAAACCAAGTCGACCTGATAGCACCAACAAATATGAGCGTAATTATTCAAGGCGATAGTGGAACAGGAAAAGAAGTATTTGCAAACTTGATCTATAAAAAGAGTCTACGTGAAAATAGACCGTTTATTGCCTTGGACTGCGGTGCAATTCCTGATACACTAGTAGAGAGTGAATTATTCGGACACGAGAAAGGAGCGTTTACAGGTGCAATTTCTTCAAAAGCTGGAAAGTTTGAAGAAGCTAACGGAGGAACCTTACTTTTAGATGAGATCACTAATATGCCAATCCTGGGGCAGGCAAAATTATTGAGAGTATTAGAAGAAAAACAAACTACACGAATTGGTGGGAGAAACGCACGGAAGGTAGATTTTCGAGTTATTGCAACTTCTAATAAAGATTTTCTTTTTGAGATCTCGCAAGGAAATTTTAGAGAAGATCTGTACCATCGTTTGAATGAATTCCAGATTTCTCTTCCCTCTTTATCAGAAAGAAAAGACGATATTCCGCTTTTTGCTCAGGAATTCCTAAATAATGCAAAATCCAGGTATAATAAAAAGATTTCAGGATTTAACTCTGAGGCTATGAAAATTTTTCTTGATTATCATTGGCCTGGAAACGTTCGTGAAATGAAAAATGTGATTAACCGGGCAGTAGTAACAACCGATAGCAACGTTATCCAAGCGCAACAACTATCAATTCAAAGGCAGGATGATCTACCAATTAATGAATTCCACCCACAAATTGATAAATCTAATTCGTTAAAAACAATGTTAAAAAAATATGAAACTGATATAATCCAAAACACTATTGAAATGACCAATGGCAATAAAACTAAAGCAGCAAAAATATTGGATGTTAACATAAGAACATTACATAGAAAAATGAAATAGCATAAGTTCTTATTGCACAAAGTAACAGCCCCGAGTGATCGGGGCTGTTTTATTTTAGAATAATTCTTAAATATAATCACTTCAATAGTAAACATTTCCTAACAGCTTCTGTTTTATCATTAATATTCAATTTGTAGAAATATATTCCTGAACCTACTTGCTTATCATTGAAATCTCTTCCATCCCAAATTACTGAATGCTGACCTGCCGGAAATTGCTCACTAAGAAGTGTTTTTATCTTCTGTCCTTTTGTGTTGTAAACTGAGAGTGTCACAAACGAGGACGTTTGTGCTACAGAGAAAGATATTGTTGTGGTTGGATTGAAAGGATTGGGAAAATTACTTAGTTCGACAAAAGAATCAGTTTCAATCTGTTGATCATCTATTGATGTTAGATTTGTACCCAAGAACACACCAATATCTGTTCCAACCATAAAGTTCGGAGTATTAATTGGAGCTAATTCAAAACAATATGCTCCATCAATTCCAAGTTCTTCACCAATTTCTTGAACTTGTCCGTTTTCTTCCGGTTCAACTAAAAATAAATTACTGTAATAATCAATACATCCAACTACCAAATAATTTTCATACTCATAAATTTTATTTGGTTGGAATAATCCGCAGATAAAAGTCAAACCAGTGATTTCCCCATTTTCATATTCAACTCTATAAACAGCATCACTATAACTTCCACCACCACTTGCGATATAAACTTCATAATTGTTGGGATAATCTCGAACGTATATATCTGTTATCAGTGAAGGTGTTGTAAGAGAAGTATAGCTTCCTTCATTTTCAAGATATATCTCATCTCCAGCTGAAATAAAAAGTGCTCCATCACCATTTTCTTCAACATCAGTTACATCTTTAAAATCAAAAAAATCTATCGCTGTCCAATTATCACCGTCAGTCGAATGTAGAAGACCTCCATTCATATTCCAAAACCCATAACCAAAATAAAAACCGGAAGATAGTTTTTTTACAAAATGCGGTGGATATTCGCAACCTGTTACAAGTTCAAATTCTTGTGTTGCCAAGTCAAATTCATATAATCCATCACTATTACTAAAACAACCGAATGCGCAAAAAATTCGATAATTTTCATCATCAGGAACAATTGATACAGCACCAAGATTAGTCGCAATCGAATAAATATTTAAGGAATCTTGCTCTGTAAAATAGGCTAAACCTCCTCCATTTCCCGGTAAAGCAAATAATAAGCCAATTGATGAGAACTTCATATCAACCACAGGTCTATCGATCGCTTGAAACAACTGCTCCCAATCTCTAATTTGGGAAAATAGTGTTGAACTGAATAAAAATAAAATTAACATAATAAAACAGTTAAATCTTTTTTTAGATAAATAATTGTTTAACAGCATGATAACCTCCTCTGTAAACTTTATCGGACAGCTTAGAGAACTATTCCTACTTAATTAACATCATCTTCTTAACTTTCTGGAAATCTCCAGTCTGTAATTTATAGAAATAGATTCCTGAGCTTACTTGTTTATTATTTGCATCTTTTCCGTCCCAAACAACTGAATGTTGACCTGCCGGAAGTTGCTCACTAAGAAGTGTTTTTACTTTTTGCCCTTTAAGATTGTAGATTTCAATTCGTGTATTTTCGTGTAAATTTGTGGTTTCAAACGAAATCGTCGTTGTTGGATTGAATGGGTTGGGATAGTTATAAAGCTGAACATCAGGAGGAGGAATAGTTTCTTCATTTATTGAAACAGGAGCTATCCATTCTTCCTGAAACTCAAGATCAATTGCAGCATAACGTAGATTTCCACCTGAGTTTGGAGTTGAAGAACCATAAACTTCATCATCAAAGAAAGCAAAATGTAATTTGGCGTGATAATTACCTGGCTCATTGCTAAGGATCTCAAGCTTGTCACCAAGAGTTATATTGACAGGCAGCATCCCACCAAGTTCCGGTGCATAATTCCCATCATAATGGTAAGTCGTGTCGATAACTGCATCGTTCGGGTTGGCATTGATGTACCTGATATCCGACCATGTTTCACCATTATCATCAGAAATAATAATTGCGATCTCAGGTTGTTCTACCCAACCTTCATAACCAGGTTCTTCAAAAAACGCATTCTGCAGTTTTGCACCATCGTGCCAGGCACAAACAACCCAATTGCCATTTGATGTCATCTTACAATTACTCTCATGATAATAAGAATCTTGCCAGCCAGTATCTGAATTAAAAAACCAGCTTGGGCAACTTACAGGAATGATAGGTTCAAGATTTTCATCATACTCATCTATTTCACCATCATCATTTAGATCGTAAGCAATTGCCAACTGATCATCACCGGGATCAGTATCCTGTATATCCAGATCGTAAAAACTAAACCCTTCCGTAACAGTATCAAATGTAAATATTTTAGGATATATAAACCTCGGTATATAAAAGCCATTATTAATGTTTTCTTGAGAATTATAGTTCACACCACTCATCCACTGTACTTTTGTATTATCATCACCTGTGAATATACCATTATAATGTGATAGATCATAACTTGGAAGAGCATACATTTCTTGATTATCAAACATTGGTAGTCCTGTATGAATGTTTATCAAGTTTGGAAGTTCCTGCTTTAATTGTTGCGTATATTTTGAAAAAGTTTCTCCGTAGTCATCACTATACAATGCAAACAAGGAATCAGCTACATTACCGAAGAAAACAACTTTTCCATCAATTTCACTTACGATCATGTCTTTGTTTATACGTGCAATATTATTATAATGCATATCATCAAAATATGGGAAAGATTGAATTGACCAATCAAGTTCTAAATGAGCCAATAAATCTGAATCATCAAAATCTGCAAACAGATAAAGACTATTAGGACCACCCCCATAATATGCCGAATTATTTCCATAGACATGAACTCTTCTATGATCAGTAATAGGAGAAGGTCCAATATGTACCTGAGGCCAGATAAATTCATCATCTATATGTCCTGTATAAGGTAAGCTGATTTCAGGACTGTCAATAACAATAAATGGTTGTCTCCAGTCTGGACCTCCAGCTGCATGATATACATAATATGACATATGACTATCATAAGATCCATCCGGCTCTGTAACTGCATGCCAAACTGCGAATGGATCAGCAGTATAGGGATCAATAGCACAAGAAGTGAAACCCTCTCGATTAATAACATTGTTGATGCTATTACCTACACAAAGTGTTCCATCAGGATTAATGTAACTGAAATAAGCTCTACGATCAATACCAATATTTGGTGTTTCAGAATACATATAAGTAATATATATTCCACCTGCTGTAAATCCGTAAGGCATTGATATTTCCGGTTGAAGTCTTATATTATGACCATTGTAACTGTAGGGCATGTAGTCATAATAAGAATGTATCAAAAAAGTGGTTGGATCGCCATTACCATTAAGTATAAATGAATACTCAGGTGGTGGGTCTTGCTCTCTGTGTCCGGTTCTTGTTCCACCGCGTGTAAATTGATGTTGATCTTCAATTGCAATTTGAGCCGGCTGCATAAAATCATTTGCGAATAATAAAACAGAAAAAATTGTAACTATAAAAATTGCTGTTATTTTCATCTTCTCCTCCCCAAAAAAAATGAATTAGCTTATTTACCGTGTACTTAAAAAAGATATTAAAATTTAAACTCAATGCAAAATAATATTCTGAAAGGCGAATAATTAATTATTCTAATAAATTCATTAAATGTCCCCCTTTTAAGTCAAGAATTTTACATTTTTTCTTTGTTGAAATGTAATATAAAACTGCAATTGTTATTCCAATCAAAATATATCCAGTATTACACAGTAATAATTTGTATAATAAACCTGTGTTAATGGTATTTTAATTTCTTAACTTTTTTATTTCCAGTCAGTTGATGGTTAAGTAAAAAACTAATAATTGCGGAACTGGTTATGCAATTAGTGTTTTCAATTCAGCATTAAATTATTAATTACAAATTAATTTCCCGATTCATATTTAATTTTGTTATAGATTCCCAATCGGAGTTGGGAATGATAGTTATATTTTTTGTCATTCCCGCGAAAGCGGGAATCTATTTACATGTGAACTTCTCGATACGAGAAGTCATGCAGACACATCTCAAAGCAGGAGCTTTGAGTTACTAAAAAAACCTTCCATAATTAACTTGGAAGGTTTAAATATTGATCTCTTTCAAATTGTTACGGATTGATCCTGTTTATCATTCTTGGGAAGGGAATTACTTCGCGGATATAACGGATACCACTCATCCATTGGATCAATCGTTCAAGTCCGATCCCGAAACCACTGTGCGGTACAGAACCGTATTTTCTAAGGTCGAGGAACCATTGGTAATCTTTCACATCGTATCCTTCTTTTTTAATCCTGTTCAGCAGAATATCATGATCATCTTCACGCTGCGATCCGCCAATGATCTCTCCAAAACCTTCCGGTGCAATGAGGTCTGCACCCAGAACAAGATCAGGATTATCTTTATCACGTTTCATGTAAAACGATTTTATCTCTTTTGGCCATCTTTCTACAAAAACTGGAACATCACTTCCATCTGTGATCATCTCTTCCTCCGGAGCTCCAAAATCATCGAGATAATCTATTTCCACGCCCTTCTCTTTGAGCATATCAATAACTTCTCTGTGTGTCATTCTCTTAAATGGAGCATCAGCTTTTTTTAGCTTTTCAATATCCCGCTCAAGGATTTCCAGTTCTTTCGTGTTTCTCTCAATAACTGTGCGGATCACATAGCGAATAAGTTCTTCCTGAATATCCATATTTTCATCATGTTCAACAAATGCAGCTTCCGCATCCATCATCCAGAATTCAGTAAGATGTTTACGGGTTTTAGATTTTTCTGCTCTGAAAACCGGACCAAAATCGTAAACTTTGCCTAGACTCATGATTCCAGCTTCCAGATAAAGCTGTCCGGATTGGGAAAGAAAAGCTGAACCTAGATCAAAATAAGGAACTTCAAAAAGTGTAGTTGTTCCTTCACTTGCATTTGGTGTAAGGATCGGTGAATCGAACCTGTAAAAATCGTTCTTATTCAAATATTCACAAATCGCATAATAAACAGTATGACGGATCTTAAGAGCGGCATTCTGCTTTTTAGATCTAAGCCATAAATGTCTGTGAGAAAGTAAGAAATCTGCGCCGTGTTCCTTCTTCCCAATCGGATAATCTTCAGATTTACCAATGATATTTAAATCCTTAAGTTGGAATTCAAAAACTCCTTCACGTTTTGGGTGCTCTTGAGGAATCCCGATCATTTCAACTGATGATTCCAATGAAACCTGTTTTACTTTTTCAAAGTTCTCTTCACCCATTTCCGGTTTAAATGCTACAGCTTGAATATCTGAGTAAGCATCACGAAAAATTACAAAGCGCAATTTACTGCTGCTTTTACGGTAATTTCTTACCCAGCCACGTAATGTTACTTCCTGTCCAATATGGTCTTTTATCTCTTTTAGTGTTGTTAATTTCATCTATTTCTCCCAACAATTAATTCTTATTAATTTTATTCACAATCTCTAATGCAACTTCTAACGCCCGGGTTCCTGCTCTTCCATCAACCACAGGATTTATATCTGCTTCAACCGCATGAATGAAAGACTCAAGTTCAATTGTCAGAGCATCTTTCTTGCGATCGGAAGCATTCACCTCCACTATGTCCACAACATCTTTTGTATCAATATTTTCATAATTACCCATCATAATCTTAGGTAATACTTTATATAAGTTTTTTGATTTTTTAACTTGCTTTACACTTTTATCCTGAAAGTCAATGGAGAAATAAGCATCTTTTTGGAATATCCTTAACTGTCTGGAGCGTTTTAGCGAAATCCGGCTGGCAGTAATGTTGGCAACTGCTCCATCTTCAAATTCTATTCTTGCATTTGCAATATCTATACTTTTGGTCATCACACCTGCTCCACTGGCGCTAATGTGTTTTACTTTACTATCCATAAAAGAAAGGATCAGGTCAATATCGTGGATCATGAGCTCTAATACAACTGGAATATCAGTACCTCGGGGTGTGAAAGGTGCAATACGATGGCATTCCATAAAAATCGGATTCTTAACTTTATCTTCGATCTCCATGATAATCGGATTGAATCTTTCAATGTGACCGACTTGAATTTTCAGTTTTTTTTCATCAGCCAACTCGATGAGATCTTCGGCTTGCTGAAGAGTTTCAGTTATTGGTTTCTCTATGAAAACATGAATTCCTTTTTTGAGAGCTCTTTCTGCCAGATCAAAGTGTGATATGGTGGTAACAACATTAAAGAGAACGTCAATTTCATCAAGAAGTGAATCAAAATCTTTAAACGACTTTGTACCCAGTCTGGTAGAGATCTCCTCAGCCCGTTTTTTATCTATATCATAGAGACCTACAAAATTACATTTTGTGCTCTCATTTAAAATCCTGGCATGATTCTGTCCAAATTGGCCTACACCGACAATTCCTACTTTTAACATCTAAGCTCCTTAGAGATAATGAATAATGCTAAATTCAAATTTTTTAATAATTACCTTGTGTCAAGCAAAGAAATATCAGCAATAAAAGTATATGAGATCAATTTGTTTTTGCAGAATAAAGTGAATATTCATTATTTTCTTCCTGCAACAACTCTTTCTTGACACTGCATTCTATACCGAAATGATTGTTTATGAATATAATTAGGTTCGGAGATAAAATGAATAAAGTGCTTTTATTAATACTTGATGGATACGGCATCAATGAACAGGAATACGGTAATGCAATTGCTGCTGCAGATACACCAAATCTGGATAAATTCCGCTCACAAAATCCGGAAGGAAGACTTACGGCGAGCGGACTAGATGTAGGGTTGCTGGATGGTGACATGGGCAATTCGGAAGTTGGTCATCTAAATATTGGAGCCGGTCGGATCGTTTATCAGATGAATTCACTTATCATGAAAATGATCGAGGGTAAATCCTTTTTCAGCAATGATGAACTCATTGATGCGATAGCACATGCAAAAGCCAACAATGGCAAACTTCATCTTCTTGGTCTTCTCTCGAACGGCAATGTTCATAGCAATATAAACCACATTTGGGCATTAT
Organism: Candidatus Cloacimonadota bacterium; assembly: GCA_030626645.1. Taxonomy (GTDB): domain Bacteria; phylum Cloacimonadota; class Cloacimonadia; order Cloacimonadales; family TCS61; genus Tenebribacter. Next base: position 2,990 of record DAOUTP010000012.1, on the reverse strand, counting down.
TAGAGCTTTGCAAAAAGGAAGGCCTCAAACAAGTTTATTTTCATGCATTTATGGATGGTCGGGACACATTACCAAATTCAGGAATCGGTTTTATTAAAGAGTTCCAGCAAAAGGCAAAAGAGTTAGGAATTGGAAAAATTGCCACTATCTCAGGAAGATATTATGCCATGGATCGTGACAACCGCTGGGATAGAATTGAAAAAGCATATAAAGCAATTGTTCATGGAGAAGGTGAATTATACTCAGACCCGATAGAGGCTGTGCAAAAAAGTTATGATAACGACATTACTGATGAATTTATGGTTCCTAAAGTTATAAATGAAAATGGAGCACCCATTGCAAATGTGACTGATAATGATACAGTTATCGCTTTTAATTTCCGTGCTGACCGCATGAGACAAATCACACGTGCGTTTAAAATTCCCGGATTCGAAGTGTTTAAAACAATTGTTTTTAATAAACTTAAATTTGTGAGTTTCAATGAATATGATATTAAATTCAATGAGTATGTAAAGGCTGCATTCAAGCTTCCAAAACTTGAAAACATTTTGGGTGAAATAGTTTCGGCAAATGGTCTAAAGCAATTACGGTTAGCAGAAACGGAAAAATATGCTCATGTTACATTCTTCTTTAATGGTGGTGTGGAAAAACCTTTTAAGAATGAAGATAGAATTTTGGTTAATTCTCCTCGGATTGCAACCTATGATCTGCAACCGGAAATGAGCGCTTTTGAGGTTAAAGATAAGCTTATCTCAGCTCTTAAAAAAGATGAGTATTCATTAATAGTTACGAATTTTGCAAATTGCGATATGGTGGGTCATACTGGTATTATGAATGCTGCAATAAAAGCTGTGGAAACTGTTGATAAATGTATTGGTGAGATCATCCCGGTAGCCAAAGAACATAATTATAATATCCTTCTTACTGCTGATCATGGAAATGCTGATAAGATGTTGGATGAGAATGAAAATATCTTTACTGCTCATAGCTTGAATAAAGTTCCAATTGTTATTTCTTTAATAGAGAAGAACACATCGGTAACTGACGGAAAGCTTGCAGATATAGCACCTACAATTCTAAAAATCATGGGAATTCCCAAACCAGATAAGATGACAGGAAAATGCCTTATTTAAAATTAAGGAGAAATAATGAAGTCAGTTGATAGAATAGACATTAACAAGAAACGAACAATTCCAGCAGCAACAAAATTAATTTTGATGTTGGCTGTTATCATTGGTTTTCTACTTCATACCTGTTGGAAGAAAACTCAAGGTGATAATCTGCAAATATCTGATATTCAGCTTTCTAACATAACTCGCGTAAGTTTAGATGTTTCCTTTACTATTGCCAGCCGAGCGAGTATAGAACTTGAAAAATCTTTTATGATCGAGATCTATACAAAATCAGGAGAACTGCTTGCTAACAAACTCACACACCTTTCCATTCCACCAAAAACCAGGAAGAGATATATCAAGGTTTTGCAGAAATTCAATATGCCGCTTAATGATCCTGATGATATTGGTGATTTCAAAATTTACGTTTATAAATAGGAAGCTGAAATGAAGAGAATTTTATTAGTTATACTTTTATTTTTAATGATGAATATGGTCTCTGCTGAAAATATTAATATTGAAACTATAGAAATATTATCAAACGATCAGCAAATATCAAATGATTCGCTTTTTACAATCATCTCAAATTGGCAAAATTATTCTCAACCACAAGAAACAGATGTTTTTCTTTTGGAACATAATCAAATCAATGACACATTGGCAGCACCATATGTAGTTTATATCCCAAAGAGTTACGATTGTAATAAGAAAACTCCTCTTATTTTCTATCTCCACGGTGGTGTGAGCACAAAAGAATTTCATGAAACGCCAGTAGAATACGCAGAGCAGAATTATTTCACAGAATTTGCAAAAGAGAATAATTGGATTGTCGTCTACCCGATGGGAAATAATGAAACTGCCTGGTGGAATTTGGCTGGTATTAATAATTTAAAAACGCAAATCAGAAAGTTAAAATCTCAATATAATATTGATGACAACAAGATTTACATATCAGGTTTTTCTGATGGTGGTTCCGGCGCGTTTCATCTTGCCTTAAATGCACCTGATGACTTTGCAGCATTTTATCCTCTTAATGGAATGATTTCTGTAGGAAGTGCAGTTACACAAATTCCGGTATATCTTCCAAATTTTAAAAACCGCCCTGTATACGCAGTCAATACTGACGAAGATGGACTTTATCCTGCCAAAGAAATGCGGAAATTCGTAAAACTTTCCTTGGAAGCTGAAGCTGAAATATTTTATAAAGAATATTGGGGAATCGGGCACGCGTTTGATTATGCCGAAGAAGAACTCCCAATAATAATCGAAGATATGAAAACAAAAACCAGGAATATTTTTAGTTCTGAAATTTATTGGGAAACATCTATGCTCGAATATGGTAAATGTGATTGGCTTCAGATATTAGAAATTGATACTTTGTCAGCTCCAAAAGAATGGCAGAAAGAATATAATATGGAAATTGCTGACGATCGAGTTTCCTTCGGATTTTATAATGATCGCGAATATGAAGATTACGGAACCAGAATAGCAAAGATTATGCAAGGCTCTGCAGCTGATTCAATGGGTTTAGCAGAAAATGATATAATTATTAAAATGGATGGTGTTGAAGCCGAAAATATTGGAACATTAATTGAATTACGAAGTGAGAAAAAACGCGGTGACAAATTTGCTTTAACAATTTTGCGAGCTGATAAAGAAATTCAATTAGCTGGTCAATTCCCCCAAGTTACACATTATAATGCTTTGAATTATTCCATACCATCCGGAGCTGTAAATGCTGTCTATTACGGTAATCATTTTGATATTAAAACTTCCCGAGTTTCTCAGATCGCATTATACATTCATCCTCATATGATAAATCTGGATATCCCGGTTGTGGTTGCAATAAATGGAGTTGAAGTATTTAATGAAATAGTT
>DAOUTP010000136.1 GCA_030626645.1 Candidatus Cloacimonadota bacterium | reverse complement strand
TCTTTTGGAATAATTATCTTCATCCAGATCTTGGGATATTTTTTTAGCCATTCATCCATAGCAAGTTGCGGATTAGATGAAATTGAAAAAAAAGCAAATTGATTTATGAATCTGTCATCAATGGAAGGCGGTTCGATAAACAGCATCAGGTCTTCTTTGGAAAGATTTTTAAAATCACTCAAAGAATTCACATGATCCAGCAGCATATTACTGGTGAAAACATTTGCACCTTCTCTTCGTAATTCACACTTAAGAACTTCCGGAACATTCTTGTTAACCTCAATATAATCTACTGCCCAGATAACGCCATCAACATCAAATTTCTCAATATTTTCAGTTGCAAAATGCATTGCAACATAAGGGGAATATGTCCAGTCCATCAGCCTTGTAGGAAGCCCGTGATGCTGAGCCACAGAAAGCCAGTGCCACATCGAGTCTCGTTCCACGACATTTTGGTGAGCATATTTGCTAAAATTCCTTAATAGATGATTTTCCAGTTGTGTGTAATCTCCGCCCAATCGCATGAGAGTAGTTTCCAATTTATAATCGGAATCGGATAACCCCCTGAAAGCGAATTTAGATCTATACCTGCCAATCTTAGGATTCCAGGAATTTTCAAACAATTTTTCCTGTAGATCGTTCCAACTTTTAACTATATATTCATTCATGTTAGAAATCGAACCCTGCTCCAATGGCAAAAATAGGAGCTGCCCCAAAGGAACCATTTTTGGGAGTTGCCATTTCCACTCCAACTTCAGGTCTCAAATAGAAAGGACCAAGCTCTAATGACATTCCTCCTACAAAACCTAATCTGTTCAGCATAAAAGCTTCATCAATATCAGCTTCAACTATGGAGATAAAATCTGCACTATATCTTGCCATTCCGGTAAAGGCGAGGGCTTTCCCAACTCGATAAGTAGCCAGAAAGGGAAGTTCAAACCCATAAGAATTTATTTCTACTATTTCAATGAAATCATCTCCTTCATCCTCTTCATCAGATTCTGTGGTAACAAAGGTGAGTCCCGGCATTATGGCAATCGATGTTTTTTCACTATCCGTTGGCAACTGATGTTTCAGATACACCTTGCAGCCGGCTCCACCAAACGACACCCAAATTTTTCCGTTAATGTCCATATCATCGGTTAATCCCAATCCGGCTTTCATACCGTAAACTGGTAAAGAAAGCAATCTCTTAGCATTGAAATTAGTAGAATCAGGATCTACGCCTGTAATCAGCATTGTAGTAGTCAGATCCAGACCATAACCATATTCAACGCCAAATTTTGGATGACCGGGTTTTGTGGTTTCTGCCGTTTCCATCATGGAAGTATTCATCACAGCACAACCTGATAAGAACATTAGTAACACAACTAAATAAAAACCTATTTTTTTCATAATTTTCTCCTTGTCTATTTATTGATCACCGATATTAATATGTTTTATAAAATTTGCAGCAGAATTCTGTTCAAATCTTAGCCTGTTCCTTGGATCAAATGATCTGTTCATGCTGTCACGCAATTCCATGTGCAGATGTGAAGCCTTTCCGCTATTGCGGATATTGCCGGTAAGCCCGGTAAGCCCGACCACAGTATTTCTATCCACCTTCTGGTTCAGTTCCACAAAGACTTCGTTCAAGTGAGTATAAATACTTTCAATTCCTTCCGGATAAAGTATCCTGATAGTTTTGCCGTACTCAATTTTCATTGAATCGATAATTCCACCCGGTTTTTCATATTGAACTTGAACCAGGTAATGAGGGTTATCGCTTACTTCTGTAACGATTCCAAAATTCGTAAGTGGATAAACTGGTGTGTTTTCAGGAACAAAAAGATCGATACCTTCATGGATCCTTTTGCGTTCACGAGTTCCACGACCACAGCCATAATGATCTGACCAACGATTTTTGATATATTCTTTTATTAATTCATTAAAATCCATTCCATCTTTAAAGGGTGAACTGTAATGATAGAATTTATCTATGAAATCTGCAGTAAATACTACTACCGGCTCTTTGAATGAAGATGGATTAACAGCAACCATGGAATCCGCTTCACTGGTTAGGATCGTAATATTATTCATTTTCTTCTCTAAGTATTTAATGTAGAAAAAATCGCTAATCACAATTATAAGTAAAATTGCAATAATAACTGCCCGGATCAATGATGCACTAATTTTCATAAAACCTCTTTATTATTTTTGCTTATTTTCAAGTTTCTAATTTGAAGTTATTTGGCAATATTTTTCTGCAAAATACTATCTGGAATAGTTACATAAAAGTTGTTTACTGCCATTAATTTCATAGTATACTTGACAGTAAAAGCGTTGGTAAAATATTTTGTTCGTCCGATCATCAAAGAGTATAGAAAAATAAGGAGATAGGATGAAAACAGAAACTCCAAAAGCAGATATGATCAAGCAGGATTGGTATCTGGTGGATGCGAAAGATATGGTTTTAGGAAGATTAGCGACACAGATCGCTACGATCCTCCGTGGAAAAAACAAACCATATTTCAGTCCGCATCTTGATACAGGTGACTATGTAGTAGTCATCAATGCTGATAAAGTCAGGCTTACAGGAAATAAGGAATTACAGAAAACTTATAAACGTTATAGCGGTTATCCGGATGGACAAACTGTGATCCCATTTAAAAGAATGATTCAGGAGCATCCTGAAAGAATTATCGAACATGCTGTGAAAGGAATGCTTCCAAAGAACATCCTGGGAAGACAGATATTCAACAAGCTTAAAGTTTACGCTGGGACAGAGCATCCTCACATAGCTCAAACTCCCAAGCTACTCAATCTATCTAGTTAGGGAGATATCAAATGCAATATTTTGATGCTGTAGGAAGAAGAAAAGAATCAGTTGCAAGAGTTCGTTTAACACCAGGAACAGGTAAACGAATTGCAAATAATACAACTATGAAGAATTACCTTCAACGTGAGACCCTCGAAATGATCATTGAACAACCACTTAACCTTGTGGGACTCTCAGAAAAAGTTGATATTAAAGTTAATGTTAGAGGTGGTGGTCTTTCCGGTCAAGCCGGTGCTATCCGTCACGGCGTATCACGCGCTCTTGTAAAATATGATGAAGAATTAAAATCAGAATTAAAGAAGAATGGATTCCTTACTCGTGACTCAAGAATGGTGGAAAGAAAAAAACCAGGTCGACCAAAAGCGAGAAAGAAATTCCAATTTTCTAAACGTTGATCAATTATTCAGTTTAAATATATCTAAGCTGATAACACTATTCGGATATATGCAGAGCGGTGTTCGGCAACTGCCGGATTGAATTGCAGACAAAACCGAATAGGAGAAAAATAACCGTAAATAAGGAGAAAAAATGTCAGTAGTAACAATGAAATCTCTCTTAGAGAGCGGAGTTCACTTCGGTCACCAAACTTATAAGTGGAATCCAAAAATGGATAAATACATTTTTATAAAAAGAAATGGTATCCATATTTTAGACCTTAAACAAACCCTTGATGCTATCAATGAATCTTATATGTTCATCAAAGATATTGTATCAAAAGGTGAAACAGTACTTTTTGTTGGGACCAAGAAACAAGCACAAGAATCTGTTGTAAATGCAGCTAAAAAATGTGCCGGGTTTTACGCTTCAAATCGTTGGTATGGCGGAATGCTTACAAATATGAAAACTATCCGACGAAGTATCGAGAAATTGGAATATTATGAGCAGATTGTAGAAGATGGTACTATCAACAGTTTCACAAAACTTGAAGCTACCAAGATGAAACGCAACTATGACAAGATCCAATTCGGTCTTGGCGGTATCAGAGAAATGGATAAACTTCCCGGTGCTGTTATTATTGTAGATATCATCAAAGAAAATATTGCACTCTTAGAAGCTAAAAAACTTGGTATTCCAATTGTGGCAATGGTTGATACAAATGCTGATCCGGATCCTGTTGATTATGTGATCCCAGCTAACGATGATGCAATTAGAGCAATCCAATTGATCACTGATGTTATGGCTAATGCTGTGATTGAAGGGAAACAGGCATTTCTCGAAGGTGCAGATATTGTTCAACCTATAGAGGAAAAAGAAGAAGACAAACCAAAAGAAGAATCTACGAAGGAAGCAAAAACAGAAGAAGTTCCTAAACCAGATAAAAAAGCTGTTAAGAAGACAGAAGATAAACCAAAAAAAGAAATTAAAAAAGAAGAAGTTCCCAAACCAATTAAGAAAGCAGTTAAAAAGACTGAAGACAAACCAGCAAAGGAAATTAAAAAAGAAGCCAAGAAAGAAAATATTTCCAAACCAGTTAAGAAAACAGCTAAGAAAACTGAGGACAAACCAAAAAAGGAAACTAAAAAAGAAGAAGCTTCCAAACCGGAAAAGAAAACAGCTAAGAAAGTAGAAGATAAACCAAAAAAAGAAACTAAAAAAGAGACAAAGAAAGAAGAAGTTTCCAAGCCGGTTAAGAAGACAGCTAAGAAAACAGAAATAAAAGAAACTGAAGAGAAGCCAAAGAAAACAACTAAGAAAACTGAAAAAGAAGTATAATTAAAAAGATTTAGACCAGGAGAAAAATATATTATGAGTATCTCAGCAAAATTAGTTATGGAACTCCGAGCAAAAACTGATGCAGGTATGATGGACTGCAAAAAAGCTTTAATCGAGACAAATGGAGATTTAGAAGCTGCCGCAAACTATTTAAGAGAAAAAGGTATTAGTAAAGCTGCAAAAAAAGCAAGCAGAATTGCTGCTGAAGGACTTGTGTTCAATGCTATTTCTGAAGATGCTAAAATTGCAGCACTTGTGGAATTTAATTCCGAAACTGACTTCGTAGCAAAAAATGATGATTTCAAGAATTTTGGAAATCTACTTACAAAGCTCGTTATTGAAAATGACTTGAAAACAGTTGAAGAACTTAAAGCATTTGAAATTAATGGTTCAACAATAGAAACTAAACTTTCTGAACTTATCGCCAAGATTGGCGAGAACATGAATATCCGTCGCTTTGGAAGAGTTATATCAGATAGTTTTGTAACTACCTATCTTCATATGGGTGGAAAGATCGGGGTTGCACTTCAATTGGATGGCGATGTAACCGACGAAAACAAAACTAAAGCAAAAGATATTGCAATGCACATCGCTGCAATGTCTCCAGATTTCCTTGATAAATCTGAAGTTACACAAGATGTTTTAGATAAGGAAAGAGCTATTCTTAAAGCTCAACTTATCGAGCAGGGAAAACCTGAGAAGATCATCGACAACATCCTTATTGGTAAGATGAACAAGTTCTTTGAAGAGAATTGCCTGCTTCAACAAAAATTTGTAAAAGACGATAAAGTAACCGTAGAAAACTATGCCGGAAACATGAAAATTGTTTCTGTTGTTCGTTTTAAACTTGGTGAAGGTCTGGAAAAAAGGAATGAAGAT
>DAOUTP010000040.1 GCA_030626645.1 Candidatus Cloacimonadota bacterium | reverse complement strand
TCTTTGCTCTTTCCAGAGCTATTTTTATGTGTTCATCCATCTCAGCAAATGGTATCTCATACTTTTTAGGAATTGGATTTGCCACTAATATCCCATTTTTAAATCCGAGCTTTGTATTTGTTTTGTAAATATCAGCGATCTCTTTTCCCGAATTAATTCTATCAATATGCAGATCACTCTCAGCAGAATAGAAAGCCGGGAAAAGATCAGTTTGAAATCCATAAACCGGAACACCAAAAGTTTCCAGCATTTCAAGAGTTTTAGGCAGATCCAGAATTGCTTTAGCGCCGGCGGAAACAACAATAACCGGAGTTTGGGCAAATTCTTGTAAATCTGCTGAAATATCAAATGAGTCTTCTGCACCACGATGAACACCACCAATTCCACCTGTAGCAAAAACTTTTATACCAGCCAGATTTGCAGCTATCATTGTGGCAGCAACAGTTGTTGCACCTGTTTTCTTTGAAGCTAATATCCGGCTGAAATCTCTGCGTGAAACTTTTGCGACATCTTTGCTGACAGCTAACATTTCCAGTTCATCATCATTAAGCCCTATCTTGATCTTGCCATTCATCAAACATATTGTGGCAGGAACTACTCCTGCATCTTCTGCAATTTTTTCCAGGTTTTTAGCAACTCGAATATTTTCTGGATATGGCATCCCGTGTGAGATTATTGTGGACTCCAAAGCGATGACCGGTTTGTTATTATCTAACGCCTGTTTTACTGTTTTGTTTATTTCCAAAAATTTATACATTACTCTTCCAAAACTCTGATCTTCATTTTTTTAACGCCGTATGGTATCAATCCAATCTCTATTGCAGCTGCTTGTGACAGATCGAGATCTCTGCCTTTTACAAAAGGTCCGCGATCATTCACCCGTACAATTACAGATTTTCCATTATCTTCATTTGTGACTTCCAATTTTGTGTTGAAGGGAAGTGTTTTGTGAGCGCAGGTAAGCTTATTCATATCAAAGATCTCACCGTTAGCAGTTTGACGCCCGTGGAATTTCTTCCCATAATAGGAACAAACAAAATAGAATTCATCACCTTTTTTAACCTTTGTTTCATAAACTTCCGACTTCCCGTATCTTTGATTTAGATGATTCTTAGAAACCCCTTTAGTTTTAAATTTAGCATTTGAACTGCATCCAAAAAATATTGATATTAATAATGATATCCAGATGATTCTGTTCAAAATTCCCTCCAACTAACTTTCTATGCATCAAATAATGCAGTAACAAAGAATTTGTCTATCAATTTTTCCTGTTGACAGAAAATGCTCTCCTACCAAGTTTCATTTAAAAATATAAGGATATTTTATGAAAGAAACACTTGTAGATTATTTTATTTCGTTGATCAAGATCGATAGTGAATCTAAAAATGAGAAAGCTGTAGCTTTAAAGATAGCGGAAGATCTACGTAACCTGGGAGCAGAAGTAACTTTTGATAATGCTCACGAAAAAACAGGTGGAAATATTGGAAATCTATACGGTTACTTTAATGGGAACATAGATAAGAAACCCATACTGTTCTGTGCCCACATGGATACTGTTGTTCCGGGGAACGGCATAAAACCACAGATCAAAGACGATAGAATTGTGACAGATGGAACTACAATTCTTGGTGCAGATGATAAATCCGGAATTGCTGAAATTATTTGGGCTATTAAAGAGATAAATGAAACTAATGAAGATCATGCGCCCATTGAAGTGCTGTTTACTATTTCTGAAGAGATCGGACTTCTGGGTGCAAAGCTTGTTGATCTATCAAATATAAGATCTGAGTTTGGATATGCTCTGGATTCACATGAAGTTGGTCATGTAGTCACCGGTGCTCCCTCACAAAATAGTATGAAATTCACAATTCATGGGAAAGGATCTCATGCAGGAGCTGCACCTGAATTTGGTGTAAGTGCTATTCAGATCGCATCAGAAGCAATTTCCAAAATGAAGTTGGGAAGAATCGATGAAGAAACTACTTGCAACATTGGAATAATAAAAGGTGGAACCGCCACAAATATAATCCCTAAGGAAGTAATACTGGAAGCTGAAGCCAGAAGCCATGATAAAGATAAATTGCAAAAAGTAACAGATGACATTAAACAAATTTTAATTGATACTGCAGCAACATACAAACTTGGCGATTTTCAGGCTTCAGTTGAATCAATTATTCAAAAGGAATATCCGGCTTTTGTACTGCAAGATGATGATCCATGTATATTACTTGCAAAAAAAGCTACTGAAAATATTGGTTTACCATTTAAAAGCGGGATAAGCGGAGGCGGCAGCGATGCCAATATTTTTAACTTTAAGGATTTAAAGATGGCAGTTGTGGGAAGCGGTATGGACGCTGTTCACACAGTTAATGAATTTATTAAACTCATTGATCTGGAAAATGGGACTAAGTGGGTTAAAGAAGTTATTAGAGAATATTCAAAAGGATAGATGTGGTAAACAACGAACAAAGACCAACAAGAGCAAACAACGGAAATGATTTGTCGTATTAGTTAGTTTGCAAAATGTTGATTTGTATTCTTCAGTTCGTGTTTGTTCGTTATAGTTAGTTGTTAAAAGAATAGACAGCGAACAAAAGCAAACAAGAGCGAACAATGGAAATGTTGTTTGCATAAATTGGATTTTTAGTTTAATTTTTTCTTTAGTTCGTGTTAGTTCGTTTTTGTTAGTTGTTGAAAGAATAGACAACGAACAAAAGCTAACAAGATCGAACAACGGAAATATTGTTTGCATAAATTGTATTTTTTAGTTGATTTTTTCTTTTGTTCGTTATTGTTCGTTTGAGTTAGTTGTAAAAATAAAGGAGTAGATAGTTTTATGGATGATTTGATTTATAAAGAAGAATTCTATATAATCAAACAAGCTTGTATTGAAGTCCGTAAAGAGTTAGGAAATGGCTTTCTTGAAAAAGTTTACGAAAATTCAATCAAGAAAGAATTGATATCCAAAGGACAAAATGTCGATTCTCAAATGAAGTTAATAGTAAAGTATAAAGGGGAACCTGTTGGTGAATATATTGCCGATTTGGTAGTTGATACAAAAATAATTATCGAGATGAAGACAGCTAAATCTATCACAAATATTCACAGAGCTCAGATTTTGAATTATCTAAAAGCAACAGGTTATAAATTAGGGATAATAATTAATTTTCCACCAGATAATGCTGGTTTTGATATTATAAGGATTCCTAATTTCATGCTTTAGAGTTTTCAGTTATTCTTTAGTTCATGTTAGTTCGTTTTTGTTAGTTGTTGATAGAATAGACAGCGAACAAGAGCGAACAACGGAAAAGTTGTTGGCATAAGTTAGTTTTGGTTTAATTTTTTCTTTAGTTCGTGTTTGTCGTTATAGTTAGTTGTTGAAAGAATTGACAGCGAACAAAAGCAAACAAGAACGAACAATGGAAATGTTGTTTGCATAAATTGGATTTTTAGTTTAATTTTTTCTTTAGTTCGTGTTTGTTCGTTTTTGTTAGTTGTAGATTAAGAGGTCGTAAAAAGGATAGAATATGTTAAAAATTGCATTAATTGGTTATGGTCAGATGGGAAAACTCATTGAGCAGCTTGCCATGCAAAACGATTGTGAAATTGTAGCGATAATAGATCCGCTTCTTGGTAATGAAATAACTGCTCAAACTGTTGCAGATGCAGATGTATGCATTGAATTTTCCGCACCTGACACAGCTTATGGCAATATTAATAAATTAATTGATTTGGGTAAGAACGTTGTTACGGGAACTACCGGCTGGTTCAATGAACTTGATAAGATCAAATTGATGGTTGAGGAAGCAGGAACGGGACTTGTTTATGGATCTAATTTTTCAGTTGGGATGAACCTGTTCTTCTCGATTGTTGAATCTACTGCAAAACTAATGAACCAGACAGAAGATTACGATCTTTATGGACTTGAAATGCATCATAACAAAAAGAAGGACAGTCCTTCGGGAACCGCTAAAGTTCTTTCCGAGATCATCTTGAAAAATATTGATAGAAAAACAAAAAGCCAATATGAGAAACTTGATAGAAAGATAGAAAATAATGAATTCCATTTTGGTAGTATTCGCAGTGGTGATATCCCAGGGATGCACTCTATCAGCTTTGATTCGGAAGCTGACACGATAGAACTGAAACACACTGCACGTAACAGGAACGGACTTGCATTGGGTGCAATAAAAGCTGCAAAATGGATCAATAATAATTCCGGATTCTATAATTTTACCGATAACCTTGATGAGATAATTGGCTGATAGTTTATGAAACTTGATTTCTTTAAAATGCACGCTCAGGGAAATGATTATATATATTTCGATTTTATTAATATCCCACTTCCTAAGTTAAATCTATCTAAACTTGCAATTACACTTTCTAATAGAAATTTCAGCATTGGCTCAGATGGAATAGTTTTATTACTAAATTCTACAACTTACGATGCCAGGATGAGAATGTTCAATGCAGATGGTTCGGAAGGAGAGATGTGCGGTTCTGCTCTGCGCTGTGTTTCTTATTATCTATCACAAAAATCGGGTAAAGATGAAGTAACATTAGAAACCCTTGCCGGCATAAAAATCGGGCTGATCAAAGACAAAGAAGAAAGACTAGTAACAACTGACCTTGGAGTTCCTGAATTTATCAAGAGTGAAGAGGTCGAGATAAATGGACTTAAGGGAAATTTGATCTCGGTTGGTAATCCGCATTTTGTTACTTTTATGAAATCTCTTTCTAAGAATATAGCCAAATACCAGGGACATATTATTGATAACCCTGCATATTTCCCAGATGGGATCAATGTTGAATTCGTGAAGAAAATAAGTAAAAATGAAATTGAGATAAAAGTATGGGAACGAGGAAGTGGAGCTACTCTTGCCTGTGGGACAGGAGCCTGTGCTGCATCCTTTTGCGGAATAGAAAAGGGAATTCTCTCATCTCCAGTTGTTGTGCGAATGCCGGGGGGAAGTGTAACCGTTGAACTAAAGAACAACAACATCTTCCTAACCGGGAAAGTGGAACATGTGTTTGATGGCAATATTGAAATATGAAAAAATATTCATTCATTATTATTATTATCTTGCTGGCTGCCTCTTTACCGGCAAAAAGTAAATGGCTGGGAGAAGATAAAGTTTTGCATTTTACTGGGAGTGCATTTCTCACCTACTGGAATTATGGAATAAATAAAGATATTCTAGATCATTCTCATAAAGAGAGTATATATTTTGCAGTTTCGTTCACACTTGCCTTGGGGACTGCAAAAGAGTATAGTGATAAAAAACTAAAAAAGACCGATTTCAGCTGGCAAGATCTGGCTTATGATACTGCTGGAGTTATCGTTGGAATTGTATTAATTAATAATTTGAGGTAAAGACTATGGAGAATTTTGAAGAGAATATAAGTATAGGAAAATATTTACGTACATTAAGAGAGACGAAAAATCTGAGCCTTGAAGATATCTCTGAAATCACAAAATTAAATGTGCGTCTCTTGGAAAATGTTGAGAATAATCTCTTTGATGATCTTGGTGGAGTTGGTTATGCTAAAGCTATGATAATAACCTACGCAAAAGCACTGGAGATTGGTGAGGACGAAATCCATGATCTTTTGCAAAACCAATTTAATGATACGCCACAATATATATTTAAAAGCAATGCCACTCAACCTAAGAAATATTTAATTCCTACAAAGATATTCTCCGTTATGCTGCTTATCATTGTTATTATTTTCCTCTCTTATTTTGTTATTAATTTATATAAAGATGGAGTTCTCACATGGCCGCCTTTTAAAAAGGCAGATACGGGAATGCAGATAAATCCGAAAGAGAAGATAGAAAAACCAGTTGATAATACTAGCAAAAGAGTTGTTCCTGAAGTGGAAAAAGAAGATGAAATTGTTGTGTTGGAGCAGATTGAGAAACCTGAGGCAATAGTTATTAATGATACTATCGATTATCTGGATGAACTGCTTTTCAAAGATAAAAAGAGCCCTTTTAATTACGACGAATAATATCAATTATAATGAATAAAGTAAAATACGAACACCTGCTGGCGTCCGTTCTTAAACCTGCACGTTATATAAATAATGAACTTAACAGTTATGGGAAAACTCCTTCCGATAATTGTGTAAATTTTTGTCTTGCCTTCCCCGATGTTTATGAAATTGGTTTTTCACATCTGGGAATCAAAATTCTCTATACAATTCTTAATAACGAAGAAGATGCAGTTGCAGACCGCGTTTATGCACCATGGCCGGATTTTGGTGAATTACTCATACAAAATAAGATACCTCTTTTTGGAATTGAAAGCTCAATTGCCTGTTCCGATTTTGATGTATTTGGTTTCACCCTTCAATCTGAGTTGACCTTCACCAATATTCTTTATATGTTGGAGTTAGCAAATATCCCACTCTTAAATATAGATAGAAATGAAGATGATCCGATAATTTTGGGTGGAGGTCCTGCCGGAGCAAATCCAATGCCGCTCTCGATTTTCTTTGATGCTTTTCTTATTGGTGATGGTGAAGATGCAATAATTGAGATCAAGGATGCACTAAAAGAAACAAAACAAAAAAGCCGAATTGAGAAACTTGCTGCGCTTGCCAACATTGAAGGAGTTTACGTTCCAACTTTACACAAAGATAAAATAATAAAGATTAGAAAATTCATGGATTTCAATAACCTTGATAAATCCCATAAAAATCAACTTATTCCCTGGATCCAGCCAACTCATTATCGCTATGTTGCTGAGATCATGCGGGGATGCTCCAAAGGCTGCAGATTCTGTTTTGCCGGAATGTTCTATCGTCCGGTTCGTGAACGTGATCCAAAAGTTATCCTTGAACAATTGGTCAAAGAGATTGGTAATTACGGTTGGAGTGAAGCTGCACTCACTTCACTCTCTTCCAGTGACTATTCCTGCATAAAACCGCTGTTACTGGATATTTACAATAACATAGACAACTCCAGTTTATCGCTGCCTTCAATGAGGGTGGACAGCATTGATGACGACCTGACAAAATTGATGAGTGCTATGCGGCAAACCGGACTTACTCTTGCACCGGAAGCCGGAAGTCAGAGATTACGTGATATTATAAATAAGAATATAACCGAAGATGATATTTTTAAAAGCATTCAAATTGCCCTCAATAACGGCTGGCAACTGGTTAAATTATATTTCATGATCGGGCTTCCATTTGAAAATGATGATGATATTTTAGGAATTATAAAACTTATTGAAGATATTATAAAAATCTCTGGGAAAAAGCTACAGATAAATATTGCCATCTCGCCTTTCGTTCCCAAGCCTTTCACACCTTTCCAATGGGTAAAGATGGATGATAAAGAGACATTACTTTCTAAAATTTATCAGATCCGTAACGGACTAAAACGGTATAAATTTGTAAGAGTAAAATACCATGAAGTTGATAATTCTGTATTGGAATGCATCATCGGACGTGGTGATAAGTTCATTGGAGAATTAATTCTTAAAGCTTATGAATACGGTGCAAAATTTGATGGCTGGAACGAACATTTTAATTTCCGGTATTGGCAAACTGCAATTGATGATCTTGGATTAAATATTACAGATTATACTGATGCAATAAATCTTGAAAAAACTCTTCCCTGGGATCAGATTGATATTGGCATCACAAAGAAATTTTTGGCAGAGGATTGGGAAAGGGCAAAAAAGGTGCAGTTAACTGAAGATTGCCGTGACGGTGCTTGCACCTATTGTGGTATCTGCAATAAAGAGATCCAGCCACAATACGTTCCTCACAAAAAAACTCCAACTTTTGAAATTGCAGTGGATGAACAATCTAATATTCCAAATATACATTACCGTGTATTCTTCAGCAAGCTAAACAGATTACGATTTGTTGCACATCTTGATACAATGCGAATGATCCACAATATCTTAAGAGCGGTAGATCTGCCGATTGTGTTTTCTCATGGATACAATGTTCATCCCAAAGCAGCTCTGGGAGCACCGCTTCCTCTTGGTGTACAGGGTGAGAACGAATATTTTGATTTTGTCTTGAAAGAAGAAACTTCAACTGAATTCATCTTTGCACAATTTGCTAAAGTTATGCCAAAGCAGCTTAAACTCAAAAAGGTGATCCCAATTGAAAACAAACAAATGCGCGCTATGGATTATTATCAATTTGAAAAGATCTCAGTTATCCCGCCGGAAGAATTTACAGAAAGCTTCCAGCAAAAGACGAATGAATTTAATGAAGCTACAGAATGGCTATTCACACGAATTCGCAAAGGAAAAGAGAAAACAGGTAACCTTAAAAGTATCATCCATAAAATAGAGTGGCATAACACTGAACTAACTGTAATAAAGAAAACTGTTGGTGCCAGTATTTTTGATTGTTTAAAGCACATTTATGAAATAGAAAGAGAAAACACTAACAATTTTGAGATCATCCGCCGTGAGCTGATTAATGAAGTGTAAAAACCCTAACTCATCCTGCTGCTTGCACCACCATAGTTTTTTACGAAGGTGTGTCCTTCTCTCAAAATAGAAGGAACCAACCAAAGGCTGGCAAGCATAAGAAGCCTTTGATAGAAACTATGTCATCCTGAGTTTGGCTTTAGCCAAGTATCGAAGGAAGGAATCACAGTTTTCTTTGCGAAGGTGAACCTCATTTCCTATTTCACTTTTCTCCTCTCAACAACTAAATTATTCAACTGTTTAACTTTTTCTATTTGACATTTAACTTTCACTATTTCAAATTAGGTTTTGCATTAATGATCATATGTTAAATGATTGGAAATTAAAAAATAAGTGTAAATTTTCCGGAGGAAAAATGAAAAAAACATTGAGTTTAATATTATTGTGTGTGGTTATGAATCTAGCTTTTACTCAGGTTAGTAACTTGTCAGCAGAGACAATTGCAGTTCTTCCCTTTTACTCTCTGGGAATTGATGAGATATCAATTCAAACTGCAGACAGTATATTGAAAAATGAAATACAAAAGTTGAGTTCTATGCAGATAATATCACAGGATAAAACAATTGCCTCACTTGAAGGAGAGGAATGTGTGGAAACCGTTTGCGCAGTAGAGATCGGTAGAGAGCTGAATGCTGATCTTGTTCTCATTACAAATCTAAGTAAATTAGGCGATAAAATAATAATCCAGTACAACCTTGTTGATGTAAATATGGGTCAATCTGTTGTTGTGGACAATACGACATCACGCACAATAGAAGATCTGGAAGTCGTGATGAAGCGTATTGCTATCAGTATCGTTAATAAAAAGCCGCTGGAAGAAACCGCTGAAGTGGGTGCAATAATGGAGATTGAAAATGATATACCAAGACGTAGAAGTGCCCGTAGAATCTGGGGAATATCTTTTGGTTATCTTTATCCCCAAAATGGTTACGAAAGTGTAAATGATAGATCTTTCACAATTGATTTCCGTTCGTCTTACGAAGTGAAAAATATAGCTGTTGGCTTACAACTTGCTTCTCGTTATGGTTTTGCATCAAACATATTTGCTTCCTACCTATTTTCTAAGAACGATATTTGCCCTTACGCCGGTGGTGCTTTGGGATTTCACTGGGTTGCTCATAGTTACGCCAGTGAAAATATGCGTGGTGATGGAATAGAATTTATTCTTAATGCCGGTATCAGAGCATTTCGAACCTATAACTTCCAAGTAATGCTAAATATTGATTACGCTATCACTTTTAATGATTTTGATGATCGAGCCTTAATAATTACGATTGGTTTGTTAAAATAATATTTTCACGCTTATGGTTATGCATTGATTAAATTGATTTAAAGGAAACGAAATTGAGATTGATTTAGATGAGGATAATTAATGGCGTCATAACTACCATAATAAAAGTTATGACGCCATAAAATATAGTAACTATAGGTTAGTTATGTACAACAAAAAAATAGACGTGGCACGCCCGGCGTTAGCAGCAAGTAAAAAAGGAGTAATTATGAAACATTTTTTTTTATTATTATGTTTAATTCTTTTGGAAAGCAATTTATTCTCGTTATTTACCGATTTAATGGGCAACGACGATAATATTGGAAATCCAATACTCTTTTATCGATTTCATGGTGAAATCTACAGTCCAGAATACGAAGAGATAATGGATGTAGAAAATATCCAGAAGTATGATATCAGCTCTCAAACAGAAAGCTTATTTTTATCCGACTATCATGTGAGTTACATAGAAGGATATTATCCAGTCGATGTATCTGTCGGAATAAGAGATTTTCAATATTTATCTGGCTTCTACTGCTACCTTAAATCAGTGTATACTATTGATGGCTTAGGCAATAGTTCCTTTGATATGGACTTTTACGCCAAAGATGAAAATGGTACGATAAATAGTTACGATTTCGATAATGCTCTGCTTTATTTATCCTTCTCAATATCAAATCCGAACTTAATTTATGTATCAGCAAATAATTATTTCTTCAAGAGTAATGACTGTGGATTGAGTTGGTTGCAATTAAACGATCAACATGATTTACCATATAGACTTTGGAATACTTCACCATTTAACGATCAAATTGTTTTTTCTTCTAATTCAGATAATTTATATAAATCCACTGATGGAGCGATTAGTTTTTCCCTTGTTAACACACCATCTGAAATAGAATGGAATAATAGATTTATTGATCTTGCTGATTATGAAACGAATACTGTGAATCCAACTAAAATGATTTTCGGATCTAATGATTATATTTACACTGTTACTCAAGGAAATCAAGAAACATATATTGCTTTATCTTCAGATAATGGAGATAATTGGTCAATTGTTTATACTTCAACATTACCTTTATATTTAAATAAAGATGTTTCAATGCCAGGAGTTTTATATTTATCAGAAGGATCTACAATTTATAAAAGTGAGAATTTCGGTAATACATTTGAAGAAATTTATCAACTTTCAGATGAAATTTCTGGTATTTACAAAAAACCAAATTCTGATTTGCTTTATGCAATTTCATATACTAATGGTCTATTTGAAATCTCTCCATCTGGGATAAATACATTAATCGAACCAACATCGATTTATGAACAAGAACTTACACCAATCCAATATCATTTAGAAAATTATCCAAATCCCTTTAATCCATCTACAACAATTGATTTTTCAATCCAAAATGATTCTACAGTTGAACTTACAATTTTAAATATCAAGGGACAGAAAATCAAAACTTTAGCGCAAGGTGAGTTTGACTCGGGTTCTCACTCAATAATCTGGAATGGTGATAATGAAAATGGAGAAACAGTTGGTTCAGGAATTTATTTTTATAAATTGAATGTAAATGGT
>DAOUTP010000165.1 GCA_030626645.1 Candidatus Cloacimonadota bacterium | reverse complement strand
TTTTTATGCATGTACCTCTTTATGATCCGCAAGATAGTAAACATCTTATTGATCATTGCTTAAAGGATCCAACATTTGCCAAGAAGTTAAATGATCTTTTTGATATTAGTAATGTAACTATGCTTTTTTGCTCACATATTCATGGATATTACAACGGTATCTGGGGAACAACTCCCTACACAATTACTGGTGGAGCAGGTGCTGAATTACATGGATCTGATCCTCAACATCATTTTTACCATTATATTAAAGCAATCGTATCTGATAATGATGTTAAATATGAAGTTGTCAGAATAAAGAGTCCTAAATTTGAATTTATGGATAGATTAATTCATATTGCCCGAATCTATATTTACGCTTTTTTTGCTATTAAGTTTTGGGATTCAATAATAATACTTACTTTAATTTATTTGGGATTTTACATTATTTTCATAAAAAAAGAATGGCTCATTTTGAATTTCAGAAAGAAAAAGAAATAAGGGGAGAAATCCGGCAATTGCCGGATGTATCGAAGGATAGTGAAAGAAATCAATATGTATCTCAACACTTCGATACGTCCCGAAAGCTTTCGGGTCTACTCCAGCCTCCACAAGTGTTACGGATTGGCAGACAGTGTGACAATAGAGTTATTGTAACTATGTGGTTTAAATAATTTCTATATTGACAGTTATCATTCAATTTCGCAGATTCGATTTTGGTAAGAAATAAAAAAATGAATTATTGGAGTGAAGTTATAATTAATCAATTATTTTCTGATAAACGTAAAAAAAAAATGATTTATTCGTTTATCATACTAAATAAGTGGCATAAACGATATATACCGTTTAACCGGTAGTTATATGCGATTATCAAAAACACATTTAATAAATAATAACATGGAAAAAGCAATCTTAAAAGACGTTGAATGTAAAGTATGTAAAAATATTGACACAAATACATTCATATTGAAGTTTAATAAAAACGGGTTGAATATTGTACAATGTGAAAAATGTAAATTCATTTTTATTCCTCCTTATTTTAGGAAAGATATAGATTATAAAAATTATAAAGATGAAGCTGTTTTAAAGGCTATAATCGAAGGTAATGACTGGTTAAAAATTCAACGACACTTATTAAGATTTAGAACAATAAAAAAATATCAAACAAAAGGAAAGTTGTTTGATTTAGGAGTGGGTTGGGGGCATTTTCTATATACAGGGAAATTGTTAGGTTATGAAATAGAAGGAATTGAAATGGCTGAAATGCCATATAAATATGCAAAAGAACATTTGAAACTTCCAGTTGATAAAATAGATTTTTTTGATTATAAACCAAAAACTAATTATTATGACATGCTTACAATGTGGGATGTTCTTGAGCATATCGACAACTGTGACGAAGTTGTTGAAAAATGTTTTTCCATGTTGAAAAAAGGAGGATATTTAATCCTTCAAGTCCCTCAGATTGATAGCTATATAGCAAAAAAACAAAAAGAAGAATGGCAAGCTATGGGGTTGGATCATGTAAATTATTTTTCAAGAAAAACGATAACTGAACTTCTTGAAAAAAAGGGTTTTAAAGTAATTAAAATTAAGAGCTCTATTGAAGTTAAGCTTTTTTTAATGTATTCAATTTACAACAAAAAAAGGAAAAAAAAGGAAGAAGCAACTGTCAAAATAACACACGCAGAGAGACAAGCATATTACAATCAAGTGGTTAATAAACCGAAATGGAAACTAAAAATAATGGTGTTTATTCATAATATTATATATAATTTATTATCACATTTAAGAATTGGAGATGAGATGATTGTAATAGCTCATAAGCAATAACCCCATATAACAATATATAAAAAAATAATAGCCGAGACAGTAGTAAATTCAAGGGTTGTAGCCTACTTCAACTTTCTTGTAACTTGACAGGAATGAAGCCCGCAGTCGGCTACTATTCTTATACTAACCGTTAAAAATCCGGTGTTAAACTTATATAATAAGCAGGTTTACTAAAACTTTCGAGATCGGTATTCCAGGCGATATCAAATTTTAACACAAAATAACCCAAATTCAATCTGGGACCAAATCCTACGGATAATTTCAGGTCTTCTAATTTTTCATTATTTGTTAATTTTAGATCTTCGTTATCATCCCAAATACTTCCGGCATCAATAAAGGCACTACCACGTATTTGATAGAAATACATGGGAAATGGAAATGACATTTGCAGGTTATCGATAAACGGATATCTAAACTCAGCAGAAACCAGGAATTTATTACTACCAATATAATCTTCACTCAAACCGCGAACACCATTATAATAATCCATTGTGAATTTCTGGTTTGTATCTCCTTGTATCGTACCTCCACTAAATCGGAAGGCAAGGGCATATCTTTTTGCAAAGAAGAAGTATTTTCTTAAGTCAGTATACAGAATGGTATAATCTTCTTCGGTAGAGAAGCTATGATTTAAGAGAAGTGCTTTGCGCGAACCGGAGACAGGACCAACACTCCCGTAAAGTGCATTATCATGAATCAATGTGAGCTGAGGTGAGTAAATATATTCAATTTCTTCTGTTTCCAGTCCATAATATTCAGCGAATTCAGGTTTCAGATATTCAATTACCCAATCATTTCCATCCCACCAATCACGCTTTATAATTTTGGAAGAAATAATATTCTCAAAATCGAGTCTCCAAAATTTATTGAATGGATAACGCAAGATAGAGTAAACACCAAAATTATATTCTCTTTCCCGCATGAAATCATCTCGGTTATAGAAATCTGTCCAGTAAACCCATTCATCACTTAAATAAAATCCGCCATAACCATGATCTATCCGGTTTTTCAAATTGAAGTAGGTAAGCACAATATCGGAAGCACTTAAGTCTCCGGTAATGCCAAGCTGAACACCAATTGCATGATTTCCCATTAGATCGGAAAGACCGAACTGTAATTGGGCGTAAGTTCCTCCGGAGGGGGAATAGGCAGCTCCCCCCCAAAGGTAATCTAAGCCAAATTTTGGTTTATATGGGAAACATAATGGCTCTTTTGGGTCGGTTGGTTTCCTATCCAGATCAAGGTTATATGCTTTATTCAGGCTATCTATTTGTGTAAAATTCCCAATATCTACCTTGGTAATACTATGGGAATATTCCGGTAATTCCTTTTTGAATTTTTTGTCCTGCTTTCCATAAACATTGTATCTGTCTAATCTAAATCTCTCATAGAAATCATCAACTAATTCAACTTCAATTGGTTTGGAATATTCTGCATACTCCAGATTATCAAGAGGATTGGATAAACAATAAATATCCCAGCCGCCATTATAGAAGGCAGAAAAAATAAGTTCGTTATTATCTATAGAAATATCCGGGGTAAAAATTCCACCATGAACATTAGTTATTTTTGCTCTCATCCCAGAGGTTATTTCAATTATGTCACAATTTGAAGTAGTCTTACTCTCACTAACGAATATTATACTTTCACCTGTCTTATCCCAAATTGGAAAACTGTTCATCTGTGGATCATGCGTTACCTGATAGAACTTATCTTCAATTAGATCATAATAAAAAACATCTGAAGTGAGTTTACTGAAAACCTGCTCTGCATAAGCATCTTCATTGAATGTTCTTTCTGATGTAAACACAATTTTAGAATCATCCGGTGACCAATGCGGTTGGCTGTCAAAATATTGATCATCAGTTATCGTTGTAATTTCTTCAGAGACAAGATCATAAATATAAATATTGCATTGCATCTCTTTCTGACCTGCAAACACAATTTTATTACCATCGTTAGAAACATCTATTTCGAAAATCGCATCAAATTCCGGTAATTCCAATTCTTGAGATGTTTTTCCTGTTTCATTATCCAGTACATATATCTTATCTGCGAATGATGTTTTAGAAACAAAAGCGTATTTCTTCCCATCCGGGAACCAGGCTAAATTATTTCGCAAGTAGTGGAATTCTTCATAATCCCCTGTAGATTCACCGCTTAAGATTTTCTTATTCTTGTTTAAGCCAAGAATTGATCCCTGCCAGATATCCGTCTTTAGATTCCTATTTGAAAAATAAATATAGCTATTACCATCAGGTGAAAATCTGGGAGCATAATTAAGTGATGATCCATCTTCTTTATGATCCGTCATTCTGGAGAATACTTCATGAGGAATATCGTACTCAGCAAATTGAGGATAGTACTTTCTTTTCAGGAAATTCTTCCATTGTAATTGTATCTGTTCAAAATCTTTTCCAAAAACCTTCTTAAAGGCAATGTCAGTATTTCTATTGAACCTTATCGCATAGAACAATTCCATAACCTTGTTCCGATCAAATTCTTCCTCAACATACACCAGAAAGGATTCTCACAGTCTATATGCGTAATACCCACCGATCATTCCCAGATTTCCAATTCTATCATTTAAGAGTAGATCAATAACGAACATATTATTGTAGACCGATTCCCCATGAACAGCTTCAAATTCCGGCAAGCCTTCCTGGAACCAGAACGGCAGGACATTCATCGTAAGCAATCTGCTCCTGTTATTATTCATCTCATTAACATAAGCATGTGTAAGTTC
>DAOUTP010000397.1 GCA_030626645.1 Candidatus Cloacimonadota bacterium | reverse complement strand
GAATCGGTAAGCACCGCTACAACATCACTGATGACAAACCACCATTCATCGTGAAACTGAATGCGGCGCACTTGTTTTTGCTCAAATAAAATAATTTCATTCATACTGATGCCTCCGTGAGTTTTCCCTCAAAGGCTTTTGTAAGGATTGATTTTTTTAGTTCTTCCAGATCTGCAAGTTTTTGAGTGTAGATTACTTCGAGTTTTTTTGTTTCCGATGAAATTAAGTTTAACTTTGTTTCAATTGCCAATTGTTCTTTTATGTTTGGCAATGGAACTATTAGCTCTGCCACTGATTTTGTGTTTATGACACCTTGCGCAGAACCTGTCGTCATACTAAGCAAACGTTCTCTTCCTATTTGCGATAAACAGAAAAGTTCCAGAAACGTGGGTGATGCTTCTGTTGGTCGTGCGAATACTATATTGGCACAATTAATTTCGCCAAGATTTTCAGGCAAAGAACAGCAGTCTCCTCGATTAGCTCCTACTCTCACAAAAAGAAGGTCTCCTGATTTTAGCTGACTTTTTTTTAATATTGTATGAAATTCAGGTAAAATATAGCGAATACCTTTCATGCTCAATTTTGCTGGACGTACATTTTGGGAGCGAAGAAACGGAATTCCCTCATGTTTATCACAATAGAATTTAGAGGTTGGACCTACATACCCTACAGATACAAATTTACTTAGACTCCCCAACGTCTTCTCTTTCCATCCATCGCCTTTGTTTTCAAAAACACTTTGCAAACAACCTTCAAAAATCTCTTTTGCATTTTTTAGATTCTTTTCAGCGTTTTCTTTTGCTTTTGCAATGCTTTCAAAAGCTTCATCTAAAATAGCAACGATGCGTTTTTGTTCGGATATTGGAGGAAAGGGTATTGGAATTTTGTTAAGCATTTTTTGATTTAATTTTGGTTGAGCCATTCCACTCACAAAATCATCGAGTTTTATTGAGTTAAGATATAACTCAACAAATCTCTGACTTATTTTATCTTTAAATCGTAAAACATGAGCATGATTATTAACCCAAGTCTTTCCGTTTATAGAAAAAGCAATTGGATAAGTTCTTGCTAAAAGATTTGCACCATCTTCCGAGACTAAAAGTAATTCTTCATCAAAAATATATTCTTCAACATAATCAACAATTCCAGATGCCCCATAATAAGGTATTGAACCGTGAGTACGATTTTTTTTAGTTATTGGAACTCTTTTACGATCTAAATTTTTAGATATTTGGTCGAGAGTCTTTACTTCCCAAACCATAATTATAGCAACCTTGTGATTGATTTGAGAATCTCCACGCTTTCTTTGTCAAGTGTTGCGATTTCCTCAAGTATCTCTTGTGGTTCCCGAAGCGGCGCTTCCTCTTTTTTATTGGGATTTTTCACAGACAGATCATAAGTATCTGTGTTTACATCACCAATATTCACAGTCCATGAATTTGCCGAATCCGCTTTTGTTTTCTGCAATTCAACAAATTCCGCCAGATCATTTTCATTCAATGGATTGGTTTTGCCCAGGTT
>DAOUTP010000377.1 GCA_030626645.1 Candidatus Cloacimonadota bacterium | reverse complement strand
TTAGCAAGTAGCTGAATCCCTTGCAATTCCCTTTTCAACGCTTCTCTTGAAGCTAAAAGGGAAACGTAGAAACGATGAAAGAGTAATGATTGTCTTTCTGCGACTTCCCGTGTTCTCTCTTAGTTATAAGGGAACAGCAGAGGGATTCAAAAAAAACTTCGAAGCTTTCACTCCGAAGTTTTTTTCAATTATTAATTCGTAACTATTAATTCTAAATTATTTCAAAATTCCTTTTGAAATTACTAATCTTTGCACCTGGTTTGTTCCTTCATAGATCTGGCAGAGCTTAACGTCTCTCATTATTTTTTCTACCGGGTAATCTTTGGAATAACCGTCGCCGGCCATCACCTGCACAGCATTTGTAGCGACTTTCATGGCGATATCTGAAGCATACAATTTGGACATGGCAGACAAGATCGAAAGGTCTTTTTGATCATTATCATAAGCCCAGGCAGCTCTCCAGGTCAGCATTCTGGCAGCTTCAATTTCGGTAGCCATATCGGCCAGCATAAAAGCTACAGCCTGGTTGGCAGCGATCGGTTTGCCAAACTGGATGCGATCTTTGGCCCAATCTCGTGAAATTTCATAAGCTTCTCTGGCAGCACCCAAACTAAGTGCAGCCACACCGGTTCTGGTTCTATCAAAAGTTTTCATCGCCACCATAAAACCGCGACCTTCTTTGCCTAATCTATTATCCACAGGAACTTCAACATCATTATATTTTATCTCGTTTTGCACGGAAGCATTCTGTCCCATCTTTTTCAGTTTACTCACAATTTCTACACCCGGAAGATCGGTAGGAACGATGAAAGGTGTAAGGCTTCTGGCACCTTTTTCCGGATTCGTGAGAGCAAATACAGTATGGAAAGCTGCAACTTCACCATTTGTGATGAAGCGTTTGTGGCCGTTCAAAATATATTTATCACCTTTTAGAATAGCGGTGGATTTGATTCCTGCTACATCAGAACCGGCATTGGGTTCTGTGAGGCAATAGGCAGCAACAGCTTGTTGTTCTTTGATAAGGCCGAAGAATTTTTTCTGCTGATCTTCCGTTCCACTAAGAAGCAAAGGAGTGAGTGCCAAAGTGTTGGCGTCTATACAAATTCCGATTCCCACGCAGCCGGCACCGAGTTCTTCTGAACCTAAAGAACTATCGAAAATTCCAAATCCATTTCCACCCCATTGTACAGGAACAGGACCGTTCATCAATCCCTCTTTATAGGCTTGTTTTACAATATCCCAGGGAAATTCGCAAGACTCATCGTATTTCATTCTGTTGGGACGAATGAATCTATCAGCGAAATCACGGTATTTTACTTGTATCTCCAGTTGTTTAGTACTCAATGAAAAATTAATCATCTATTTCCTCCATTTTTTAATTTTTTCTATTCATTTTTTTAAAGTATCTGGTGTCAAACAAAAAAAAACAAGAAACATATTTCATGCACTTTGGATAAGAATGCCCTTTTTATCTTCTATGTCTTATTTACTTATTAGTAGTCATTCCTATGTATACCCCAAAAATTCATAAAATCAACTATTATAACAGATACATAAATAATGCAATTGCGAGCAAAAAATGTCTTGAAAAAGGTGTTTACAAAATATGCTCCTTTGATAAATTTAATCATCAAAATCTATATCAAAGGAACAATTATTGACACACTGGAAAAAAAGAAAATAACCAAAAAGGTGCAAGAAAAATTTTATCAATTTTTAGAATCTCTTGAAATGGCATTGTAATATATCTGAATTTAACTCATTCTTGA
>DAOUTP010000059.1 GCA_030626645.1 Candidatus Cloacimonadota bacterium | reverse complement strand
CACAGTTAGAGAAAGCCCGTCTAATGCCATTGTTCCCATGTTGCCTCTGGCAAAAACATTTTTGATCTCTAAAATTGGTGAAATTATCTGAGATTTTTCTTTAAGAGTAGGCATTGAAATTTCCCGACCAGCCATTTTCTCGGCTAGAGTAGATACAGAATGTTCATGTGTTGTCCCTTCATAGACAAGAGAACCGTTTCTAAGTACGCAAACTCGATCACTTACAGCTTTAACTTCATTAAGTTTATGACTGATGAATATGATCGAACGGTCTTTTTCAGCCATTTTTTTTAATAGTACGATCAGCTCATCGGTTTCTTGTGGAGTTAGAGCAGCTGTTGGTTCATCCAAAATTAAAAGGTTTGCTCCCAAACATAGAACCTTTATAAGCTCAACTCTTTGTTGTTCACCTACACTCAATTGCCAGATATAAGCATCTGGATTAACTGAAAGCCCATATTCTTTTGATACTTCACCAATTTTTTTTCTAACTTTATTAAGTTCTAATTTGAAAATTTTATTGCTTGTGAAACCTAAAGCTATATTCTCTAATACTGTTAAGTTTTGAACTAACATAAAATGTTGATGAACCATTCCAATACCATAAGTAAAAGCTTTACGTGGGGAATTGATAACTACTTTTTTATCATTGAGAAAAATTTCACCATGTTCAGGTTGGTAGAGCCCAAATAGAACATTCATCAAAGTTGTTTTACCGGCACCATTTTCACCAAGTAAGGCTATGATCTCTCCCGATTTTATATGAATATCTATATTATCACAAGCAAGAACGCCTGGGAATTTTTTTGTGATTTTCCGCATCTCGAGTTTTTTGATAATTTCTGGCATAATTATTCCTTAATATTAAGAGAAATTAATATCCTCAGCGTTTATAAAAAAGCTCAAGTTAAGCTAACATTTGTTAACTTAACTCAAGTTTAATCTAATTAAAAAAATTGATAATTATTTCAATTCTACCTTAATTTCACCACTTATGATCTTTGCTTTTGCCTCATTAATAGTTTTTTCCATTTCAGGAGTTAATTCAGATGCTAAAGCCGGATTATAGATCAATTCAAGATAACCGTTTTCAAGAGTAAGCTCAAGATGTTTTCCACCTAATATACCTTCTGTACGGAAACGAATAATACTTTCGATCACTTCATCAAATCTGTAGGATTGGGAAACAAGAACGGTTTTCGGACCAATGGAACTTTGATCCATATCTGATGACAACCAAAGTATATTTTCAAATTCAGAAGCTACTCTTATTGCACCAACGCACTGCTGAGCTGTACCACTAAGAACATCAGCTCCAGCTTTAATATGGGTACGTGCAATTTCACCGGCAGCAACAAGATCACCAAAACTTCCGGTATAAGCAATTCTTACTGCAGCTTCAGGATTAACAGATTTTACGCCTTTCTCAAATCCTATATTATATTTGATTGCATCGCCTGATTTAACAGGACCAACGATTCCAACGATATTGCTTTTTGTTTTTAATCCAGCCATCATGCCAAGAAGATAAGCACCTTGCTGAGCTTGCGGATCGTAAGCAAAAATGTTTGGATGATTTGTGGCGAAACCTGTTCCATATGCGAAAGAAGTTTTTGGAAAATCAGGTGCAACTTCATCAAGAACACTTTGATATTGAGCACCATGTGCAATTACAAGATCAAAACCCTGACTTGCATATTGTCTGATAGCGCTACCGGCATCAACAGCATTCCAGAGGCGTTCACTAACTTCTATTTCAATTTTGTCTTCACCGTATTTTTTCTGAACGGTTTTAACTCCTTCATACATCACCTGACTCCAAGCTAAATCGTCAATTGTGCTTGGAATAATCAATGCGATACGAACCTTTTCAGTAATTTTTAATTCACTTTCTTGAGCGTAAGACATTACACTAAGTAGAAGAAAAATTACCATAATAACAGCTAAAACTTTAAAATTTCTCATCAAATTCTCCTTGATTTTAAAAAACGAACAAGATTTTTATACATAGAAAGTACCTGGTACTTCCGACAAAGTGTATCGGAATAAACCTTAAACCGGTTTAGAAATTTGAAAATTTATATCTTTATAAAGATCATCCTCTGCTTTCTCTGAAATATGATTCGCCTAACGCTTTTGGTAAATTGGATCTTTTTCCTTTTAATGAAATAAATAACAGGAACAAAATCGTGAAAACATATGGAATACTCTTTAGAAGAATGATCGGGAAGACAATATTAAATTTTTGAAGATTTAATCCCAGTTGAGTTAAGCCTCCAAAAAGATAGGCACCACCATAAGCTACCAAAGGATTCCAATTTGCAAAGATCACTAAAGCGATTGTTATCCAACCCTTACCGGAAGTCATTCCTTCAACCCATAATCTGGAATATGCAACCGATAGGTATGCTCCACTAATACCGATGAAAATACCGCCAACAATTGTAGCGATATAACGGACTTTGATTACTTTAATTCCCATGATCTCACTGGAAAGAGGTTCTTCTCCGCTGCTTCGTAGAGCAAGTCCCAATTTTGTTCTATTGAAAACAAACCAGACAATTAGAGGTAGGATAAATGCACAATAAACCATAATATTATGATTGAATATAACTTCTCCAAGTACTGGGATCTTGCTCAAAAGAGGTATCGGTATAACTTCAAATGATGCTTTTAGGGTTTTACCAACCATGCTTACACCAAAGAATGCACTTGCTCCGGAACCAAACATTGTGAGAGCTAATCCCGATACAACCTGATTTGCCTGTAATGTAATTGTCATGAAGGCGTGGATCAATCCCATTAAACCACCAATAAGCGCAGCTCCTAAGATCGCCAAAAGCAGGCTTTCTGTTGTATAAGCAACATAAAAACCAAAGAAAGCACCCATCAGCATTATTCCTTCTACACCCAGGTTGAGGATCCCGGAACGTTCTGTTATTATCTCACCAATTGTTGCGTAGAGTAATATTGTTCCGCTGGCTATTGCAGCAAAAAGAATTGTAATAAGATCTGTCATTATTTCCCCCTGATGAGTTTAACATTGTAATTTTTGAAGAGTTCACTACCCAGGATCGCAAAAAGAATTAAAGCCTGCATAACTATTCCAACAGCAGCCGGTAACCGCATGGCGATCTGCAATGATTCTGCTCCCTTTAACAGTATACTGAGGAAAATGGCAAAAATAACAATTATAAATGGATTAGATCGAGCCAACCAGGCAACGATAATGCCTGTATAGCCATAATCTGTAGAAATATGTTGATGAAGTTTGTATTCGATTCCACAGATCTGACTTACTCCAGCCAGTCCGGCTAATGCACCACTCATAAGAAATACCATAAACATAGTTTTATTAATATTGATCCCCGCATATTTTGCAGCTTTCAGACTGGACCCTGTCATGCGTAATTTATAACCGATTTTTGTATGATACAGCATGATGTATAATAAAACAACTAACACCAAGGCAAGGAACAATCCTATATGAACTCTTCCAAAACCTATTCTGTCAAATCTGGCTTCTTCAGGGAATATCGGTGTATAAGGGAAATTATCTTTTCCCTTCCAATGACCAAATAGAAAATAATCTGCAATATTTATAGCTACATAATTTAACAATAAAGTTGAGATCACTTCATTCATTTTAAATTTAATTTTCAATAATGCAGGTATAGCAGCCCACAAAGCACCACCGACAGCACCAAGAATTACTAAAACAGTTAACATCAAAGGTTTTGGAAGAACTGGACCGTAAATAATAAATGCAGTTGCAAAAGTAGCTCCGAAGAAGAGTTGTCCTTCCGCACCAATATTCCATAATTTACTGTTTAAGGCAATTCCTACAGCCAATCCTGTAAAAATAAGTGGAATGGTTTTTACTAAAGTTTCAGAAATCCCATAAGACGAACCAAGGGCAGATGTTAGTACTTTCCATAAAGCTACAAACGGATTAACCCCATTAAGGGCGATGAATATACCGGAAAGAACTAATGCGATGCCAATAGCGGAAAGTGTGATAATTAACTCTTCTCTTTTGGAAACTCGTTCTTTCTGTTCCAGTTTTATCTTATACATTGCTCATCTCCTTCACTGCTTCTTCTTCGGTGCACCCACTCATCATCAAGCCGATCTCCTCCAATGAGTGATCTCCGTTATTGAATATTCCAGTGAATTTGCCTTCATACATTACAGCAATTCTATCAGATAAACTGAAAATCTCATCAAAATCTCCTGAAACCATGATTACGGCTTTT
Source organism: Candidatus Cloacimonadota bacterium (assembly GCA_030626645.1). GTDB lineage: Bacteria > Cloacimonadota > Cloacimonadia > Cloacimonadales > TCS61 > Tenebribacter. The sequence goes on along the minus strand of DAOUTP010000059.1, from coordinate 4,565 downwards.
CCTTGATTTCTTAATTGCAAAATTGCATTTCGTACAAATTCTGTAGCACCAACATCCAAACCTCGTGTAGGATATACAAATATGTACATGTCACAATCACGTTCCATTTCTCTGCCAACTATCAATTTCTGAAGGTTTCCTCCGGAAAGAAGTAAGGCAGGAAGGTTTATGCCCGGTAAAAAGACATTATATTTCTCTATAATTTTTTCTGCATATTCCTTTAATTTTTTATTATTAAGCAGCAAACCTTTTTTGAAAATAGGTAATCGGTAAACTTTCATGATAATATTTTCCCAAACTGATCTGTTACCTGCCACACCTACATTAACTCTATCACCGGGAACATAACTAACTCCTTTATCAATTCTTTTTACAGGTGTGTCATTCGTGATATTTTCTCCTTTAAAAATTATTTTGCCGCGGATCACATCACGATTACCGGTAAGTGCATCTGCCAGTTCAACCTGTCCATTTCCGCTAACTCCGGCTATTCCAATAATTTCACCTCCCGCAAGATCAAAAGAGAGATTATTAACAGCCAAAACACCTTTATCGGAATTTACAAACAGTTTTTGTATTTTTACAACACCGGGTTTAATATCTACTTTTGGTCTTTCAAAAGTTATCTCACTCTCTTTACCAACCATCATTTTAGCAAGTTTACGAGGGTTTGTATCATTTTTATCTACAGTGGCAATTTTAAGACCTTTGCGCAGAACAGTAATCTTATCGGCAATATTAAATACTTCCGACATTTTATGGGTAATAAATATAATTCCCTTTCCGGTTTTTGCGATGCTTTTTAGTATTTCCATCAAATTATCAGCTTCTTGTTTTGTGAGAACAGTTGTAGGCTCGTCAACAATAAGAACATCAACTTCACGAACCAGCATTTTAAGTATTTCAACCTTCTGCCTAACACCAATTGGAAGTTCTCCTACAATTGCATCCAGATCGACCTGGAAATTGAATTGATCCATGTAAGTCTTTATCAACTTCTTCTTTTCGGGAATATTTAAGACGAATTTATTGTCAGGATGTCCAAGAATTAAATTTTCTAATACTGTGAGATTTCCAACTAAACTGAAGCGCTGGTGAACCATTCCAATTCCAATTCTGAGTGCTTCTCCCGGAAATTTAAAATTTAATTTCTTTCCTTTGAAATAAATATCTCCTTCATCTGGGAAATAAACACCTGTCAGCATATTCATGAGAGTGGTTTTCCCTGCACCATTCTCACCAAGTAAAGCGTGTATCTCTCCTTTTTCTAAAGTGAATTCTACATTGGTGTTTACTTTGTTTCCATAAAATGATTTCGAAATATTCTTCATTAGAACAAGGGCAGAATTGTTTTTTATCTCGGACAAAATCATCTCCTAATTTTCATATGTTTTTATTTCATAGTATCAAATAAATAAAAAAAATAACAGGAGACTGGTAATCCCAGCCTCCCGTTGATTATGCTTACAACTATTATTTGGCTTCGGGAATTTTACCCTTCACACCTTTTACAAACCATTGGATACTTAATTTTTCACCATCTGTGAGAGCAACACCATCTTTAACACGTTCTTTACCCATGTTATCATAAAGTGGTCCTGTAAAGATTTGATCATCATCGAGAATACTTACTTTTACCTCGGCAACCTGGTCTTTAACTTCTTGTGGAACAGCATCGCTATATGGAGAAAGTCCTGTAATACCAGTTCCCATATCCCACCAGATAGGTTCATTTGTCCATGTTCCGTTATGTACTTTTGTTGCAACATCTTTATAATAAACACCCCAATACCATACTGGTGCAGTAAGGTGAGCTGTTGGTGCAAACATACTCATGTCGCTGTCGTATCCAATAGAATAAACGCCGGCAGCTTCAGCAGCTTCTTGAGGACCAGCTGAGTCAGTACCTTGTGTAATTACATCACAGCCATCTGCGATCATGGTATTGGCTGCTTCTTTCTCGTGTACCGGATCAAACCATGAGTTTGTCCATAATACTTGAACTGTAGCATCAGGATTCACGCTTTGAGCACCCAGTGTATAAGCATTGATAAGACGAACCACTTCCGGAATTGGGAATGGAGCAACATAACCCAGTTTGCCGGATTCTGACATATTACCGGCAACTATACCAGCTAAATATTTAGATTGATACATTTTTCCCATATAGTTTGTATAGTTCACATCTGTTTTATAGCCTGTAGCATGTAAGAAAGTAACATCAGGATATTTAGCGGCAACTTCCAATGTGGGATCCATATAACCAAAAGATGTTGTGAAAATCATATTACAGCCAGACTCTGCGAGTTCCGTAATTACACGAACTGCATCTGCACCTTCAGGTACACTTTCTACGAAAACAGATTCCCCAACGAAATCTAACTCTTCCATTGCTAAACGACCATCATCATGTGACTTTGTCCAACCGGCATCTTCAACCGGACCTACATAAACAAAACCGGCTTTCAGCTTTTCGCCTTTAGCAGTACTGCCACCACATCCGGCAATAAGCATAACCGCTGCAATTGTTACAAAAATCCAAAATAATTTTTTCATTGCTACTCCTTTACTTTTTTGTTAAACATTCATTTTTCACATTAGTTACGAAAATTAGCACACAAACACTTTAATTTACGATATTAATAATCAGTTTATCTTTTTCTCGAAATGCGATTCTAAATGAATCGAATTGTAAATATTGGAACTTACTTATTATGTACTCAAATAAGAATTTCTTATTAATAACAATATTTATTATTTTCATTAATACAAAAGAAGCGAAATGTACAATTCGGTGTCAAGAGGAAAATTTACTTCTATTGAAACTGCAAATTAGAATTAACCTTTTGCTTGACATACATCCTAATACTTTTTTTTGAAGAGAAAATTAATATCATTATGGAGTTGTAAATGAGTGGTAATCGTATTGATGAACATCCGATCATACCTATTGAAGATATTGATGATATTACCTTTTTTTGGAATGGAAATAAGCTTATTGCTAAAAAGAATGAAGTAATATCTTCAGCTTTGTTTGCAAATGGAATCAAAATTTTTGGACATCATCACAAAGACGGCAGTGCTCAAGGTATCTTTTGCGCCAATGGTCAATGTGCAAAATGTGCAGTTATAGTAGATGGTGTTCCAATGAAATCTTGTATGACAATAGTGAAACCGGACATGAAGATTGAAAGTGTGGAGGGATTACCAAAACTTCCTCATACCGATAAGCATGAGATCAGTGATATTGAAGAACTTGAATATGATGTGCTGATAATTGGTGGCGGACCTGCCGGTCTCTCTGCTGCGATCCAGCTTGGTGAGCACAATATCAAAACACTAATAGTTGATGATAAAACTGAACCTGGTGGGAAACTAGTTCTTCAAACTCATAAATTCTTCGGCTCTGTAGAAGATTCTTTTGCCGGAACCAGAGGCAACGATATCGGAAAAATGTTGTCTCAGAAAGTTAGTGAAAATAAAAATATTGATGTTTGGACAAATAGCATTGCCCTTTACGTTTATAAAGATAAAAAAGTTGGAATATTAAATAATGATGTTTACAAATTAGTTAAACCGAAGATCATTTTAAATGCAGCAGGAGCAAGAGAAAAATTCTTGCGTTTCAAAGGGAATTCACTGGCTGGAATTTATGGTGCAGGAGCATTTCAAACTTTAGTAAATCGTGATCTTGTGCGCCCTACAAAAAGACTTTTTATCGTTGGTGGTGGGAACGTAGGACTTATTGCCGGCTATCATGCATTGCAAGCCGGTATTGAAGTTGTTGGTCTGGTAGAAGCGATGCCGAAATGTGGTGGATACAAAGTTCACGCCGATAAACTTGCACGGCTTGGTGTTCCGATCTATACCTCTCATTCTGTGCTGCAGGCTAATGGAAAAGAGACAATTGAGTCAGTCACAATTACTCAAATTGATGAAAAATTTAATCCAATAATGGGAACTGAAAAAACATTTGATTGTGATACACTTCTTATTGCTGTTGGACTGGAAAGTGTAAGTGAATTTACCGATGAAGCTGTAACTGCCGGGATAAGAGTTGTTTCTGCCGGTGATGCCAAAGAAATCGCTGAGGCGTCTTCTGCAATGTTCAATGGTAAGATTGCTGGGCTTAAGATCGCAAAAGAAATAGATCCGAAGGCGGAAGATATTCCAAATAGCTGGTATGATAAAGCAGAAATTCTAAAAAAAGAAGCCGGTAAAATTTATGATTACAAGCTTCCAGAAAATGAAGATGGAATTTTTCCTGTAATTCATTGTTTACAAGAAATTCCATGTAATCCCTGCAGTACGATCTGTCCGACAAATTCAATCTTTATGAAAGGCGATCCAATCATGGATCTGCCGGTTTATGAAGGCAAATGTATTGGTTGTGGGAAGTGTGTGACGATCTGCCCAGGACTGGCTATCACCTTGGTAGATTTTCGGAAAGATGCAGAATATCCGACAGTTACACTTCCGTATGAAGTTTCAAATCATAGAATAGAAATTGGGGATGCTATACTTTGTGTGGATATTGACGGAAAGAAACTTGGCACATTTCCAGT
>DAOUTP010000281.1 GCA_030626645.1 Candidatus Cloacimonadota bacterium | reverse complement strand
CTTTAGCTGTAGCTGGATTTTGTTCCATGAGAGCACTTTCTACTCGCAACGATGAGCCTCAAAGAGCCTGCCGTCCATTCGATAAGGAACGTGATGGGTTTATTATGGCTGAAGGCAGCGGTGTTATAATTTTGGAAGAATTGGAACATGCAGTTAACCGTGGTGCTAAAATATATGCTGAATTAGTTGGTTATGGTGCAACCTGTGATGCTTTTCACATAACTGCTCCAGCAGAAAATGGTGAAGGTGGAGCACGTGCTATACAAATAGCGATCAATGATGCAGAGATAAACCCTGAAGAAATAGATTATATCAATGCTCATGGAACTTCAACACCATTGAATGACCCCAATGAAACAGCCGCAATAAAGACTGTTTTTGGCGAACATGCCAGAAAAGTTAAGATCAGTTCTACAAAATCTATGATAGGTCACACTCTCGGTGCAGCTGCCGGCATTGAGGCTCTTGTTTGCTGTAAATCCATAACTACCGGTAAATGACATCCAACCATTAACTACGAAAATCCTGATCCAGCTTGTGATCTTGATTATATTCCAAATAAAGCTATTGAAATGGAAGTGAATTATGCTTTAAGTAATTCTCTTGGTTTTGGTGGTCATAATGGAGTAGTTATCTTTAAAAAATTTGTTAAATAAAAGTGACTCGGCATTAGCCAGTCACTTTATATTGTTTTGAAAAATATAATCAAATCTCTAGTTTTACAAATATCTTCAAAAGATTCTAGTAATACAGAATTCAAAAAATTCCAGAAGATAATTGGTTACAATTTCAATAATCCATCTCTTTTAATAGCAGCACTTACACATACTTCACGAGAACCATTAAATACTAAAGGATCGCCATTTGAAAGAATGGAATTCTTAGGTGATTCTATTTTGGGTTTGATCGTGTCGGAAGAGCTGTTCCTGGAATATCCAGAATATTCCGAAGGTGAACTTTCAAAATTGAAATCTAAGATCGTATCAAGAAAAATGCTGGCACTTGTTTCCAGCAAATTAAAACTCAAGAATTTTATAATATTTAATACTGATTCTGCGGGAAAAGGTGGATTAAATTCAGTTCTTTCTAATACAATGGAATCTCTGATCTGCGCAATTTATCTTGATGGGAACCTTGAGACAGCTAGAAAATTTATTAAACAATTCATTCTGAAGGATTATTCTAAACATCTTAAAAAAGGACATCTCACAGACTATAAGAGTAAACTACAAGAATACACTCAAGCTGAATTTCAGGCAACTCCGGATTATCATATTCAAAAAGCTGAAGGACCTGAACATGAAAAAATGTTTACAATACAAGTAACAATAAAGGATGAAATTTTCGGTGTAGGAAAAGGTCCTAGTAAAAAAGCAGCACAGCAGGATGCAGCAAAACATGCCTGCAAGAAATTGGGATTTTAAAGTCCCTGACTAAAAATGAAGATATTTCCAATTTTCATTCCCCATCTAGGATGTCGGTTCAATTGCGTTTATTGTGATCAAGTAGCAATAACAAAATGTGAAACATCAACAATTCAATCAATTTCAGAAAGTGTAAGAAAATTCTGTGAAAATAATCAGTTGGAGGAAAAGGAAGTCGCATTTTTTGGCGGCACATTTACCAATATCCAAAAAGAAAAGCAACAAGCTTATTTCGATACAGTTAATGAGCATAAAGATAAGATAAAAGGTATAAGGATTTCTACCAGACCCGATTCAATCAATCAAAATATTTTAGATTTTTGTAAGGATAATAACGTTTGCACAATCGAACTGGGAATACAGAGTTTTGACGAATCTGTACTTAAGTCTTCAAAACGGGGATACAATTCCCAGACAGCAATAGAATCCTGCAACCTGATAAAAGAGAATAATTTTGTTCTTGGTATTCAGTTGATGCCGGGACTCCCCGGATTTAATTCTGGTTCTCTCAAAACAACAATTGAAACAACAATCAAGCTCAATCCTGATTTTGTTAGAATATATCCAACAATCGTACTTAAAAATACCGAGCTTGAAAACTGGTATAAAAACGGAGAATATTCACCACTTTCTTTATCAGAATCAATTGAAATAGTATCTCAAATGATCAATAGATTTAAAGAGAAAAAGATACAAGTTATTAAAGTGGGATTACATTCGGATATTGATGAAGATAAAATTATTGCAGGACCATATCATCAATCATTTGGAGAGTTGATAAGAGCTGAAATGCTAAAGGTTGATATCCTTAATAATTTTAAAACTAAAACTCTGGAGATCTCACCAGCCGATATTTCATTATTTAAAGGATTTAATTCCAAAATGCTTAAAGAAATTAAACAGAAGAAAAAGTTGAAAAATCTTCCAATAATAATTAATAGAAATTTTGAAAAAGATAAATTTATTTTCACAGATGCTCAGCCTGATGAGAATTGGTAAATATGATAATCCTATTAGCAATTGTATCGGTTATTCTGATCTCACTTTTTTATAAGAAAACTATTCCCGTTGTTGATGGATGGCGAAAGATATTGCTGATAAGCTTACGCTCAATTGCTGTCATCATTTTACTTTTACTACTTCTAAATCCGATTCTATATTTTTTCCAAAATAAAACAGTAAGGCCTTCCGTTGT
>DAOUTP010000218.1 GCA_030626645.1 Candidatus Cloacimonadota bacterium | reverse complement strand
TTAAAGTTGCAACTATTCCGCTAATAGATAATGTTATATCAATTTCTCCTTTTCCTATTATGAAATCAGTATTTTCAATAATGTTTTTGAACCGATCTCCAATCACTTTAATAGAATCTTCTCTTACATTGATCAAAACAAGTGCAAATTCTTTTTCTGACCATCTTCCCGCAATGTCGAATGGGCGAAGATCTATTGTTACCAATTTTGAAATTTTGGTAAGCACATTCACATCAAACTCTTCACCATAGATTTTACTTAGTTTATCATAATTATCAATTTCAAATAAGATTATCCCAAAAGGTCGATTATATCTACGGAATTCACTGAGTTTAAAGTTAATTGACATTTCCAGACTAACTTTATTTGGTAATTTTGTGATTGGATCAAAAAATGAATTTTCATATTCTTCAGAATCATTAACCAGGTGTTCAAGGTGTTCTTTATTATCTGTGAAGAGCTGTGTGGCACCAACAATATTATCACTAACATCATACATAGGAGCAATTCTGATAGACACAGGAATCTTACTACCGTTTTTATGTGTTATCAGCAATTCAAATTGTTTAGAGGTACCGTTTGCAAGTGTAATTGTAAAAACGTTGGAATCACCATAATATTTTTTTCCATCAACATCAGTAGGGCATAGAAGTTTTTCGGAACAAATTTGATCAAGAACTTCCAAACTGGAATAACCGGTAATTTTTTCTGCACCTTTGCTCCAGTATTTTATTCGCCTTTCTTTATCAACATAGAATAACCCTTCATAAAGGTTCTCAATAAGGTTTATATAATTTGATCTAGCCATTAATTATCCCCTTTGTTAATGAACTATTTAACCAATATTGTAACATCAATTATAACATAATGCTATAGAAACAACAATTAACAAAATTCGATTATCTAATTAAAAGTCAATTCATTATTTTAAATTCACTCCGATTTTTACCTTATATTTATTTTTCCATTTATCAAATTCTTTCCTTAGTAATTTTTTTTCATAATATTTCCGATTCTGATAAAAATTATTCTTGGAAGGTCGATTTAGTTTTAGAAGTTTATAAAAAAGTAATTTCTCAGAATTTATAGGAATTACCGAACTGCAATAACCTTCCTGATGTTTTAGGATATCATCGAAAATCGCTTCACTAAAATCTACTCCCGGAATCTTGCTTGTGAGTGACAGATCAGAGATAACATTCCAGCCGCCCAGATAATAAAGTAAAGAATCCGGATCTGCACCGGAAGCTATTTTTTCTTTTATCACAGATACATTTGCTTTAGCATATTCAAATAATCTCTTAGAATTCTGTATTTCTGTTATCTTCGGTAAAGCCTCTTCGTAGCTAAGCTGACGCGACCGTTTGATCTTTAGTGGAAAAATAACAGCATACGCATCATCAAGTTTGATTATCCCTGAATATTTCTCATTATTCCACATTCTCAGAAGTTCTGTTCTATAATCGGAAATATCTCCAAGGATTTCAAAGTCCTCTTTTGCATCTTGAAATTCAGTTGTAAATATATCAAATTCCTCAACATATTTAGAAAGGTGAGAAAAGTAAGTGGTAGAATCAAAAATAGCTTGTGCTTTATTAAATGCTTGGCTATCTGCAATTGAAGATAAGGCTTCTCTACGCAAATCATTCTTGATCTCAGAGAAAGGGATGATCCCGGCATTGTAGCTTCTTATTTTATGCAGAACGATCCAGCCGTTATCATAGCTTATCGGTTCAGACCAGGAGCCGGTATTGATCTTTGAGAGAGTTGAATTTATCTGGTCGGGTAACAGTTCAAATGGGAGAATCTTATTTTTAGGTAGTGAATTACTGCTACCAAAAACCATTTCGAGTAATGAAATATCGGTACCACTAGCAGCTTGATCCGATATTGTGTTAGCTAATTCGAAATTGCGTAAAAAAATGTAATTGAATTTCACAGATCTTTCACGATATAATTCATTCATCCTTTCATTATAGATCTTCTTTAACTTACTATCGGAAACGGTTTGTTCAAGCCGGTTGAATTCATTTTGAACAGGAAAAACAACTCCAGCGATCTGTAAACTATCGGGTGTTCTGAAATCTCGTTTATGAGATTCGAAGTAATTATTGAAATCTGTACTATCCTCTTTGGAATATGCAATAAAATTTGGAAGTTGGTCACTGATCTTTTTAAAACTTGGGATAAATTCAGGGAAAAAAGAGAGAGCATTGTAGAAAATAATTTTTTTCTCAGTTTGTAAGAATCCCCAGTTTTCGCCACGGTTTACTCTAATTGCGATCATGTCATCGATTAGATTTGAGTTTTCAAATTTCTCAAGATAAATAATTTCTTTAGATTCTGAGAGCTTGTTATCTTGTACGATACGGGCTATTAGATATTCGTCTTCTGCATTTCTTTCCAGCAGGTATTTTATCTTTTGTTGATACTCTTCTTTACTGGTTGAAGAAAAGAGAGACGGGCTTGAAATCTCAACTTTAGTAACAACTACTGCCGGGACAATGAAGTTCTCAAAATTATCTTCAAAATATTGTCTAAGGAGCACCTCGTTAGTTTCACTTGTCTCTTTTGCTATATATTCCCGCCAGATCGCATTTGCAATTGCCAACTCATCCTTTCTGGCAACTTTCTTTTTATCAACAACAGATAAAACAAGATCTCCAATACCGATATTAAAAGGTTCGGAAAATTGATCTTCGTCTAATTCGAAAGCACTTTTTAATATAATATCAGGCAGATCACCTAGTTTATCATTTCGGCTGAGATAAGATGATTCTACAACCTGCTGAGAAATATTTGCTCCGGCTTGAAGTAGTTCAGTAACTTGAAGAGCTTTTTGCCTGGTTAATCTGTTAGTCTCTTCTTTTGTTAGTTCATTGCGAAGTTCTGCTGTATTCTCTGCATCAAGTGTGCTATCTGCCAATATCATTGCGGTTATTCTTCTACTCACAATTGGTTTTACGGTTTCTTTAAAATCATCATTCAGAACTACAAATATGTTTAACTTAATTTTCTCTTCCTTGTTGTATTTATGTTTGTAGCGGCTGTAATACCATTCAAAATCCTCGATTAAAATCTCAGTTTTAAAATCCACATCTTGTTTATCAATAATTGTATAGCCAAGATCGATCTCTGTATTCTCCATGAAATAATGTTTCAGTAGTTTATCTTCTGTAACATCGAAAGATTTTTCCAGGATAGTCCTTGTCTTTGCAACAAGAATCTCTTCCTTCATTGCGGTGAGGATCTTCCTTCCTTCTGCCGTATTTCTAAAATCAAGAAATTTATTCCTGTCAAAATTTCCATTTGTTTGAAATCTAGGCAGA
>DAOUTP010000305.1 GCA_030626645.1 Candidatus Cloacimonadota bacterium | reverse complement strand
CAACATTCAAGAAGAGAATTAGGAAAAATATTCTAAAATTGAGCCAACTACCCAATCCTATTCCTAATACAAAAATTTATAAACCCAAAAGTTGGTAATTAAATAAAAAAACTCCGCATCAAATAATGCGGAGTTTTTCTTGCAAAAGAGCTTCTTAATTCCTAATCTTCTTATTGGTTTTCTCATTGTGCTTATTAATGTGAATGTATCTATGATTTGCAGAGTCAGCAAATTTATAAATAACATTTTTCAGATCAGAAATATCCCAAATCTTTTTAAATTCAAGGTCATTGGTCAATCTATCACTAAGAATATATAGCTCCTTTGTATCAGGATTAAATTTTATATCGTCAGCATCAATATCAAGTTGGCTCTCCTCAAAAATCTGATTTAAGAAGTCAATAACTGTAAAAGCAAAATAATTTCTGAGATCAACAATATTCTCCGCATTATTTATTTTGTCTCTAAACTTATGAACGCATTCGTTTCCCAGGTTACTAAATGAAATTTGATTTCCCATAATTCCTCCTTGAATTTCTATAAATAGATTTGTTTGTTTTTCTTAACTTTTCGTCTTAAACTCATGAGTTATTTTTTGTGATTTATAGATTTTATGTCAACAAATGTTTTGAATAATATCTTCTTTGTTATTCCCAATTAAATTGTAATATTGCGCATACGAAGTATTGAACAGACTCTACTTGACATCAGAGCAAGTAAATTGAAATTTTCCATAAAAGAGGATAAAAATGAAAAAGAGAAAAACAAAGATAACAAGAAATTATTTAATGCATCCTGCAGGATCGGTTCTTATTGAAACGGGGAATACAAAGGTTATTTGTACTGCAACTGTTGAGAAAGGTGTTCCGTCTTTCTTAAGAGAAGCAGAACCTAAGCAAGGGTGGTTAACAGCAGAATACCGTATGCTGCCGGGAGCCCCGAATTCCAGATTCCGAAGAGAGCATAAGGGAATAAAAGGCAGGACTGCAGAAATACAAAGACTTATTGGTCGCTCATTACGTGCAGTTGTGGATCTCACAAAATTTCCAGGATATCAGATCACGATTGATTGTGATGTGATCCAGGCGGATGGTGGAACCAGGACAGCTTCTATTACTGGTGCTTGTGTTGCGCTTCATGATGCATTCTGTAAAATGAAAGAAAGTAACCAATTGGAAGAATATCCGTTTAAAGAATGGGTAGCAGCGATAAGCGTAGGTATTGTGAATGGGAAACCGGTTGTAGATCTTTGTTATGAGGAAGATTCCAATGCAGATGTAGATATGAATGTTGTGATGATCGAGAGTGGGAAGTTTATTGAAATTCAGGGAACTGCGGAAGCTGAACCATTCGATGATAAAGAGCTTGCGATTATGCTGAAAGAAGCTAAAAAAGGTATAAAAGAATTGATAAATTATCAGAAAAAAGTGATTAAAGGTAATTGATTCTGTATTGCTTTTGCTTGACATCAAAGAGCAAGAAATGGAGAAAGTTTCTTTTAATAAAATTGGATAGGAAAGATAATGTTTAAGAAGAAAGAGAAAAAACCAAAACGTAAAAAAAATGTATTTCAGGATTATTTAGAAGCGATACTTTTTGCCTTTGTAGTGGCAATGCTCATAAGAAATTACACGATCCAGAATTTCAAGATCCCTTCATCTTCAATGGAAAAAACACTTCTCATTGGTGATTATCTAATTGGCAATAAACTAAAGTATTTTTTCACAGATCCTGAGCAGGGAGATATTGTGATTTTCTATTATCCTGCCGATCCTGAAGAACCTGAGCCAAGAGAAAATTTTGCAAAGATATTGGGTCCAATCTACCTTAATAAAACAAACTGGTTACCGAAATGGCATCAAAAGAAAAACGTGGTTAAACGCGTTATCGGAATGCCCGGAGATGTTGTTGAGGTTAAGAATAAATTAGTGTTTGTAAATGACGAAGAATATAAATATGGTAATGAGCAGTATATTGATTACCGGAAAATCCCGCGCAGTGAAGGAAGAATTTACTGGGATAATGAATTCATGGGCAGTCGAGATAATTTTGGACCTGTAACCGTACCAGAAAATGAGTATTTTGTGATGGGTGATAATCGTGATGTTAGCGGTGACAGCCGTTATTGGGGATTTCTGCCGCGTGAAGATATTGCCGGAACTCCGGCAATTGTAACATTCTCGGTTGGAGAAAAACCAATAGATTCATATCGTGATTACGTGCTGAAATATCAAAGACATCTAAAAGGAAAATCTTCCGTAAGATGGGAAAGAACACTCAAACTGATCAAGTGATTAGTTATGTTTATATTCATGTTCCTTTTT
>DAOUTP010000175.1 GCA_030626645.1 Candidatus Cloacimonadota bacterium | reverse complement strand
TATTCCAGATGAAATTCCACCTTCTGCTATAAATGATCTGCAAGCAGAACCAACCGATGAAATAATTGAACTGACCTGGACGTCATCCGGTGATGATGGTATGCAGGGAACTGCTTATAATTATGAGATCAGAATTTCTCAGGAGGAAATAACAGAAGCTAATTGGGAAGATGCTGAACTTTTAGAAGATCCTCCCTGGCCTCTGGAAGCCGGTTCATCCAAAAATTATACAGTTGAAGATCTGCAACAAGAGATAACCTATTATTTTGCAATTAAAGCATTTGATGAAAGTGATAATGTTTCACCGCTTTCAAATGTACCAAATGCAAACCTGATCATTGATATTATTCCACCATCGGATATAAATGACCTAACAGTTTATGAAGGGTCTACCCAGAATTTGAATACAATGAAATTGCAATGGACGGCACCCGGTGATAATGGAAATCAAGGAACGGCTAATCATTACGAGATAAAATATTCTACTACCGAGATAACCGAATTCAATTGGGAAAGTGTTGCACTATTTGATGATCCACCAGTTCCGCAGATGGCTGGCAATTCCCAGTTCTGTTTTGTTAATGTGCTTCAGCCTGCAACCATATATTATTTTGCTATCAAAGCATTTGATGAGAATAATAATGTAAATCAAATATCAAATTCTCCTGCGGGAAAGATAGTTTACCAGATCAATACTGCAGCTTGTCATAATTGCAGTAATTGTATCTATGATTGTGATTACGGTGCTATTTTGCAAGGTTCCGGATATAAGTATATTGAACCTGATCTGTGTGAAGCCTGTGGAGATTGCACCTGTCCCTGGAATTTGATACACAGGGCAGTTGTTGCATATTAAGTAACTTAAACACTCTTGTCTGAGTAAAAGAAAAATAAAAGCACAATCAAGATGATTGTGATACGTATGAGGAAAATGAAAATTAAATTAATAGTCGTCATAATTATTTTAGCTGCAATTTCACTTTTTGCAATTACTAAAAGTAATATTTTTGTGGAATCAAATTCTTGCGTTGGATGTTCTGACTGCGTAGGAGTTTGCCCTACAAATGCTATAGAAGTGATTGATGGAAAAGCAATTATTGATGCTGAATTATGTATAGATTGTGAAATTTGTATAACAAGTTGTACATATAAAGCAATAAGGAAAAATAAGTGAAAAAAATCGGGTTGATTATTATTTTTATCATAATTATTATCATTAGTTGCGATAAGGTTAATAATCCGGAATACAATGTAGATAAATCTGCCTGTAATTCGTGCGGAGCCTGTGTTGGTATTTGCCCTAAAGATGCAATTGAGATAGGGGAAGATGGAAAAGCAATAATTGATCAGACGAAATGTAATCAGTGCGGGAAGTGCATTGCGATCTGCCCTGAAGATGCCATCTATTAAGGAAAGGATAGGATGAGAAAATTATTGATTTTCGCAGTTCTAATTTCATTCTCAATTTCTCAAGTATCATCTGATGAAGAGTTTAATAATAAAGCTAATGCAAAATCTAATAACAAATATCATGAAATAGCCAGATCGTTATATCAAAAACCGTTTGGAGAAATATTATCTATACCATTTATCTGGTTAGGTAATTTAACAGATAATGAAAAAAATAAACTTGATTCATCCAACAAACAAAAGCTTAAGGATTCAGATCAACGGAAAAAGCTCAACTTAACTAACTGGTCACAACTTTCAATAAATTACTTTACTACTGATTCAATGCACGATATCGACATGGTAACCGGAGCCTCTCAAGATGTTGATAAAATTGATACACAAGGTAAATTTGGCTTAAAATATCAACATGAATTAACTGGTAAAATAAACGAAAAGTTTTCATATGATATAAAGGAAGATATTTTCTATTCCGAGAAAAGTCATGAACGGCGTAATTCATTTTTTACCAACGAATTACAATTACGACTATACTACCAACACGAAGCTACTTATCTAAAATTACAATTCGGTAATCGTTATTATAACTCTGAGGAAACATATTTTTTAAATTTACCCGGTGTAGAATATAATACACAGCAACAAATGATCTACGGTGCAATATTGCACTTAAAGCAGAATTTCAGGAAGCTGAACCTGAATGTTTATGCCAGCCTGCGGAATCTGGAATATGATTATCTCGTTCCGGACGATGATGAATATGAAGCTTACAATGCCAGTGATAATGATGTTTACACAATGGGAAAACTTTCCTTTAAGATCACGGATCATCTAAATATTTTCGGCAGAGCATATTATAAAGACGATCTTAATGAACTAAGTTTATTTGATCAGATGAATCTGGGTGGTGGATTTGAATACGACAATAGAATCAATTTATTTAGTTCCATTAAAGCAAAAGTGCAATATTATAATGATGTAACAGATAATGTTAATAATGAGCAAGATCATAACCTAGTAACGCAATTACGATATTCAAGAAGATTCTACAGCGGGATATCAGGTTTTATTTCCTATATAAACCGTTCCTGTTATGATAATGAAACATCACAAATTTATAGAGTATCCAATATGCTTCGTGTTCATGCAATGTATTCTTATTCTTATGAGAATATAAACAATTCATATTTATTGGCAGGAATAAAATATAATCCGGAAAACTATGGAACCCTTGGCTTTATAGAACATAATCAGTATTTTTATAAGGATATATATTCAACTGCAAATATCAAATATTCACTGGATATGCTCACATCCTATTCATTAAAACTTGAATATTTCTTGAATTCATTACAATCATTTTGGATCAAAGATGAGTATACTGATTTTTACAATATCCAAAAACAAAATTTAATATTTATCGGTTCAACACTGATATTTTAATAAAGAGGAAATGTGATAAAAACACTTATTGAAGGAACAATATTAGGACTGACAACTGGAACTGCATGTCTGGTAACTTGTTCGCCAATTTATTTGCCGTATCTAATCTCGGAAGATAGAAAATTAGGTAAAGGTATATTAGCTGTCTTGGAAATTTCTGCCGGTAGATTTGTTTCATATCTTGCTTTTGGTGCGATAGCCGGCTATACCGGAGCTCAAATTGCTTCGGTTAATCGTGAGTTATTTACCTCAATTGCTTATATATTATTGTCAGTTTATCTTGTGCTTTCGGCTATAAGGACCAACAAAAAAGCAAAAAGCTGCCATGTACCAAAAATGGCAAAATTCACCAGAAGTGCCTTTATTCTGGGAATTCTCACTGGGATCAATTTCTGTCCTTCATTTCTTATTGCACTTTCTAAAGCTGTAGATCTGAGTGGTGCTCTTAGTGGTATGACGTTGTTCTTAGGGTTTTTCTTTGGGACATCGATTTTCCTAATACCTCTCGCATTTATCGGGCAGATTTCCAAAGTTAGTAAAATGAAATTGATTGCTCAATATGCTTCGATCCTTGTTGCAATCTGGTTTACATTTAGCGGAGTTAAAGGACTTGTACATTATTATAAGCATGTAAAATTAGAAGCTCAACCGGCACGATTGGTAGAAGCGTTTAATCCGAATATTCCATTAGCTATTATAGCTGCGGAAGATAATTCTACCTACTTCAGGACATTACAAGACTCTCTAACAAATTACACTCCAAGCGATGTACATTATTTTCAATATAATGAATCAGTTCATGATTCCATAAATAAATTTTCGGAAATTGTTTTGATTATTGATTCCACTATCATGGATGATGGTTTTGATAACTATGATTACTTTCAAGTTGAGCCTGATTACAATTTACCCAGAATGCTAAAATTCATGAAATTCTATGCTTTTAAGACCAGAACTCATCTGCACTGGGAATTTATCGAAAAGACAAAAAATAACCACAGAGAGCACTGAGAACACAGAGAAAAATATTAGTCTGTATCTCTTTGTAATGGAGAATTTATTGGCTCAACGTTTAGATTCTTCCTTAGAACAACGTGGAAGTGGCATCAGAAAGACAAAATAACTGTTAATCCTCCCGATTAATCGGGAATTGGGAATCTGAGATCCCCAGCCAAGCTGAGGATGACAGAGTTGGGTTAATTAACCGAATAACTAGATCAATGCCTCATTATTATTTCTTACAACATAAAACAATTTGACAACCAAAACAAGATATAAATCCTAAAAAAAAAGTAATGTATGGAGAAACAAAAATGACTGATAGAATTGAATTACTAAAAAAGCTGACTCTTGAATCCGGGATTTCCGGTAGTGAAAGTAAAATTG
>DAOUTP010000062.1 GCA_030626645.1 Candidatus Cloacimonadota bacterium | reverse complement strand
ATTTTTGGAAAATGTATCGGCTGTCATGGCTGTAATACTGTTTGCCCGATCTGCTATTGTACTCTTTGCGATTTCGATTCATTTAATTATGATTATAATACACCGATAATGGAGAAGGAATTAGAAGAAAAAGGAGCACTTCGATTACCTCCTGATACATTATTTTTTCATCTAGGAAGATTATCTCATATGAGTTTTTCGTGTGTAGGTTGCGGAATGTGCTCGGATGTATGTCCTGCTTCAATTCCTGTTGCAGATGTTTTTAAGAAAACCGGTGAAGAAACTGCCGATATGTTCGATTTTGTTGCAGGAAGAAGAGTAGATGAAGAGATTCCTGTTATGATCTATAAAGAAGAAGAATTTCCTGAATTGGGAGAATAAAATGAAAAAAGACTACACACCAAAAATAATTAGTTTTTTATGTAAATGGTGTTCTTATACTGGTGCTGATCTTGCCGGTATCAACCGTTCTCAATATCCCACTGCGATATTACCGATAAAGGTGATGTGCTCCAGCAGGGTAGATCCTGTATTCCTAATAAAATCTTATTTGCGTGGAGCTGATGGTGTATTGGTTGGTGGATGACATCCCGGGGATTGTCATTACCAGGTTGGTAATTATCACACACGTCGCCGTATGGCAATTGTAAAAAACATTTTCGACACACTCGGTTTGGAAAACGCTCGTTTGCGGCTTACTTGGATATCTGCTTCCGAAGGTAATAAATTTGCTCAAGTAGGAACTGAATACACGAAACAGATTTTGGAGATGGGAGAGAATCCAACCAAAAAAAATATTTTTTTATAAAATGAGAATAACCTTGCGAATGGTCGAGACCTTCGCAATGGTCGAAATAGGTTCAATGAATTCAACCATTGCGAAGGTTGATGAGAGAGAGTGTCTCTGCGGGGAACCATTCGCAAGGTTAATTATAGTTAAGGATAATTTATGAGTTTAAAAAGTAGATCGGTAATGGTTGTAGGAGCTGGAATCGCCGGTATTCAGGCTTCTCTTGACCTTGCGGAAATGGGATTAGATGTACATCTGGTAGAAGAATCTGCAACTATTGGTGGAAGAATGCCGCAATTGGATAAAACATTCCCAACCAATGATTGTTCCATGTGTATTTTGGCTCCGAAAATGAGTGAATGTGCCCGTCATCCCAATATTACGATTCACATCAAATCATCTGTTGCCGAAGTTACAGGCAACCCGGGTGATTTCACTGCAAAGATTGTTGAACATGCAAAATATGTTGACCCTGTTAAGTGCGTAGCTTGCGGACTTTGCGAAGAGAAATGTCCCGTTAAAGTGGACGATGAGTTTGATATGGGATTGCGAAAAAGGGGAGCTATCTCTCGCTCTTTCTTGCAGAGTATCCCATCTGAATATACAATTGATGAAGAAAGATGTTTGTACCTTACAAAAGGTGTTTGTCGTATCTGTGAAAAGGTTTGCCCAGCAGGTGCTATCAATTATGAAGATAAAGATATTGAGATCGAATTAAATGTTGGATCAGTAATTTTAGCTTCCGGTATCGATACTTTCAATCCTATCGGATTTGGACACTTTGGCTACAAACGTTATCCTAATGTAGTTACTTCACTCGATTTTGAGAGAATGCTTTCGGCATCAGGTCCTTTTGGTGGTCATGTTGTGCGTGCTTCCGATAATATCGAACCAAAAAGTATTGCTTTCATCCAGTGTGTTGGTTCACGCGATGAGAGTATAGATCATAACTATTGTTCTTCAGCCTGCTGTATGTTTGCCATCAAGGAAGCTATCATTGCCAAAGAACACATGAAAGGTTTGGACTCCTCAATCTTTTATATGGATATTCGTGCTTTCGGCAAAGATTTTGATAAATATTATGAAAAAGCAAAAGGTCAATATGGTGTGCAATTCATAAAATCAAAAGTTTCAGAGATCAGGGAACTGGAAAACGGAAGCCTTTCCCTGCGTCATGTTTTGGAAAATGGTAAAATTGAATTCACCGAATTTGATATGGTTGTTCTTTCTGTTGGTTTACAGCCTAGAGAGAATATTACTAAACTGGCAAAAAAACTCGATATAAAACTTAATGAATTCGGCTTTTGCCGATCCGATACTTTCGAACCGCTTAAAACAAGTAGAGAAGGCATTTACGTGTGTGGTGCAATGAATGGTCCCCGTGATATTCCAGAATCTGTAACCACTGCTTCGGGTGCTGTAGCTGAAGCTGTGAAATATCTGAGATTGGATAGACAAGAAATTATTGAGAAAAAAATTCCCGAAAAAGATATAGTTGGTGATCGACCCAGAGTTGGTACATTTGTCTGTCATTGCGGTATAAATATTGCCGGAGTGGTGGATGTGAAAGATGTAGCGGAATATGCTAAGGATCTGCCGAATGTGGAACATTCCGAAGATTTGATGTATGCCTGTTCTCAAGATTGCATGAACACGATCAAGCAGAGGATTGAAGAACATGACTTGAACCGGATTGTTATTGCTGCCTGTACTCCTCGTACTCACGAACCGCTTTTCCGTGATATGGTAAGTGAAGCCGGTTTGAATCCCTATCTTTTTGAAATGGCAAATATCAGGGATCAATGTTCATGGGCTCATATGAACGAACCGGAATTAGCAACGGAAAAATCAAAAGATCTGATGAATATGGGAGTAGCCAAAGCACGTGAACTTGCGCCATTGGAGAGACTTCCTATCGAGATCAACCCAAAAGCTTTGGTTATCGGTGCCGGTTTAGCGGGTATGACAGCTGCCGAAGCTCTGGCAGATGCTGGGCACGAAGTCTTCCTGATAGAAAAAGAAGCGGAATTGGGTGGAAATCTCAGAAATATTTATTTTGCTTTTGATAAAGATCCTCAGGAATTATTAGCTGAAAAGATCAAGAATGTTACAAAAAATAAATTGATCCAACTTTATAAAAGTACACAGATTGAGAAGATCGATGGTTACGTTGGTAATTTTATTACGACATTGAAAACTGAAAAAGATGAACAAACTTTAGAACATGGAATTGTCATCATTGCCACAGGCGCAGAAGAACATAAAACCAAAGAATATCTTTATGGAAAAAGTTCCCGCATCATTACTCAAGTGGAATTTGAAGAGATGCTGCACACCCAGCAATTTCCCAAACAAAAAATGAAGAATATAGTAATGATCCAATGCGTAGGTTCCCGCGAAGAAGATAAAATGTATTGCAGCCGTGTATGCTGCACAAAAGCTGTGAAGAATGCTCTTACTTTTAAAAAGAGATTTCCAAACATTAATATATATGTTGCTTACCGTGATATTAGAACTTATGGATTCAGAGAAAAATATTATACCGAATTGCGCGATCTGGGAACGATGTTCGTACATTACGATCTGGATAAAAAACCCGAAGTAACTTTGGTAGAGGAATGGAATCCTGACAGTCAGTTGAATGTAACGGTTTTTGATCCGATCATCGATAAGGAAATTGAAGTGAAAGCAGATCTGCTGGTTCTTGCCACGGCTATCGATGCCAAAAAAGAAAATATCGATCTGGGCAGAATGCTGAAAGTTTCTCTAAATACTGATGGAATGTTTCTGGAAGCTCATGTGAAACTTCGTCCTGTAGATTTTGCAACAGATGGTGTATTTGTGGCAGGATTGGCTCACACTCCCAAGGATATGGATGAAAGTATGACTCAAGCTAAAGCTGCTGCCAGCCGCGCTCTTACTTTCCTAAATAAGAAAGCGATCTTAGCAGAAGGAACAATATGTGAAGTGAATGACAATCGCTGTACAGGTTGTGGATATTGTGAACAGATCTGTGCTTATAACGCCATTGAAGTTGATCTTGAGAAAGAGATCGCAATTGTTAATGAAGCACTTTGCAAAGGTTGTGGAGCTTGTGTCGCATCGTGTCGCTGCGGAGCACTCGACCTGCGTGGATTTAGTAATGAACAACTCTTCTCAGCTTTTGATGCGTTGGACATGGTTGATATTTTAGGTGATTAAATGTTAATTCTACCTTGCCATCGCTTCTTTCAAGATTTCTTGCAGTTAGCAATGTCAAGGTTAGTGAAACGATAGAAATAAGGTTATTAATTTAGTGAACCTTGGCAGGGTCAAGAAGCAAGATAAAATGAGAGAAACCCTGACAAGGTAGATAAATTATGGAGATAATATGAAAGAATGGCAGCCAAAGATTCTGGCTATCTTGTGTAATTGGTGTTCCTATGCAGGAGCAGACTTAGCTGGTGTATCACGTATGCAATACCCGCCAAATGTTCGTGTAATTCGTATTCCCTGCTCAGGTCGTGTAGATCCGCTGTTTATTATGAAATCATTGCAAACCGGGTTTGACGGAATTCTGGTAAGCGGCTGACATCCAGGCGATTGCCATTACCTGTCAGGTAATTATATAGCAAGACGTCGTTACGCAACTATCAAACCATTATTAGAGTATATAGGAATAGAACCAGAAAGAATCCAGTTTTCCTGGATCTCAGCCGGAGAAGGAGAACGTTTTGCCGATATCATCACGAAGATCACCGATGAAGTAAAAGCTATCGGACCTGCAAAACGTTTGGTGAAGGGAGCTAAATAATGCAGCAGTTAGTAAAAAAAGTAAAAGAAATTATTAAAAATAAAGAAGTCGATGTTGTAATTGGATGGGGTAGAGGTTCACTGCCATTTTCTGCAACTCCTATTTTCGTTGAAACTGAGAAAGATGTAGAAAAATTGATCTTTGATGAAACCTGCCGGAACAATCTTACTACTTATCTCACTAAAGATAAACGTCGTATATCTAAAGAGTATAAAAAAATAGGAATTATTGTAAAGGGTTGTGATTCACGATCGGTTGTTCTTTATACAGTAGAAAACCAGATAAAAAGAGAAAATGTTGTTCTCATTGGTGTTCCCTGCAATGGAGTATTTGAGAAGAAGAAGTTATCTCAATTAGTAGAAGGTAAAGAGATCCTGGATTTCCAAATAGATGTAGATAACATTATTATAAAAGGTAGAAACTTTGAACAAACTCATCCATTAAAAGATGCTCTTTGTGATCCATGCCTTACATGTCAGTATCCTGATGCACCTGAATATGACTACTTTATTGGAACACCCAGAAAAGATGTTAACGTTCCAGATGCATATAAAATGATTAATGATTTTGGAGAAAAATCTGCAGAAGAACGTTGGGCATATATTCAAGAAGAATATTCCAAATGTATTCGCTGTTATGCCTGCCGTAATATTTGTCCTTCCTGTTATTGCCCGGAATGTTTTGTAGATCAGAATGATCCGCAATGGATTGGGAAAACACCCGAAGTTACTGACTCGATCATTTTCCACCTTATTAGAAACTTGCATGTTGCTGGTCGTTGTGTAGATTGCGGAGCTTGTGTTTCTGCTTGTCCGGTCGACCTTGATTTGCGTATAATGAGTAAGAAAGTGGAGAAAGAGATCAAGGAAAGATTTGATTACACAGCAGGAACGGATATTAATGAGAAACCTGCAATGGCAAGTTATTGCGAAAATGAAAAACAAGATTTTATAATGGGTTAATTATGATCATAAAAAATAAAAAAAATATCATTCTCCTCGTTACCAAACCCCAGTTTGGTAATGCAGTTTCTTGCGTTTCCAATGAAGGCATTGGGAACGAGAAAAATATTTGGGATTAGTTATGGTAAAAATAAAGAAAACCGAATTAAATGAATTCATAGAATTTCTCATGAAAGATTATGATGTTTATAGTCCAGCTGATGTTGGCAAAAAAGCTGCTTTTAAAAAGATCAAATCTGCTTTTGAGATCAAGCATGCTATAACTAATACACATCTTTCACCCAAAGATGTTTTCTTCCCACAATCGGAAGTGCTTTTTCAATATTCTGATGACGGACTGAAAGTACCAAAGAGAGAGGAAAAAGCAATTGCTGTATGGGGTATGCGAAATTGTGATACCAGTAGCTTATTGATGTTGAATAAAGTATTTGGAGATGCGCATCAGATGCCGGATAAGGACATGTATAAAGATCCTTATTGGAAGATGAAGTATGATAATTGCCTCATTTTTAATCAAGCCTGTAATGAACCACTTTCAACCTGTTTTTGTAATTGGTTTGAGGGTAATCCATTTGCAAAAAAAGGGGCTGATATTTTTGTTGTAGATACTGGTGATCATTTTATTCTGGAAGGTATTAGCGATAAAGGAAAAACATTTTTATCAAAATACAAAGCTGGTGAAGAAACAACTAAGGTTGATCTGAATAAAATTGCTAAACTGAAGGAAACCGCAGAATCATATTTGCCGGATGTTGTAGATATTAAACCGCTTTTTAATAAAATGAATAAAATTTGGGATGAACCGATATGGGAAGAGATCAGTGCAAAATGCATAAATTGTGGAGCCTGCACTTTTGTTTGTCCCACCTGTCACTGTTTTGATGTTTCAGATGAAGGAAAAGGCAAAAAGGGGCAACGGATCAGACTTTGGGATTCGTGTATGTTCCAAATATTTACAAGAGAGGCATCCGGCCATAATCCACGCGGATTGTCTACTCAGCGGGTTCGTCAGCGTATCATGCATAAATACAACTATTTTATGGATAATTATGAACAATATCTTTGCACCGGTTGCGGACGCTGTGTTCAAGTTTGCCCAGTGAATTTAGATATCAGAGAAGTTATCAAAAAAGTTTTAGATTACAAATTAAGTAAGAATGAGGAAATTTAATGTGTAATTGTGACAATACTTACATCCCAATTCCAATGAAAGTAGAAAAGATCGTGATAGATAATCCGGATAGATCTTTACGGACATACGATCTTTCTTTTGTGAATGAAGAAGATGAAAATAAATTCAAGTATATGCCGGGTCAATTTTGTGAATTTTCTATTTTGGGAAAAGGTGAATCACCATTTGGAATTGCATCTTCTCCAACAGAAGAAGGTTTGAAATTTACCGTAAGTCGTACCGGCAGCGTAACTAATGAAATACACTATTTAGAAGAAGGTGATATTGTTGGAATTCGCGGACCGAT
The DNA here is from genome assembly GCA_030626645.1 of Candidatus Cloacimonadota bacterium. Classification (GTDB taxonomy): domain Bacteria; phylum Cloacimonadota; class Cloacimonadia; order Cloacimonadales; family TCS61; genus Tenebribacter. The sequence goes on along the minus strand of DAOUTP010000062.1, from coordinate 1,533 downwards.
GGGAAACTGGTATCCGCTTGAAAAACTAAAAGGGCAAGATGTTGTTATTGTTGGTGGTGGATTTGCTTTCACAACATTACGTTCCATGATAGTTTACATGCTAGAAAATAGAGATGATTATGGTAAGATCACTGTGATCTATGGTGCCAGACATCCCGATCTTTTCATATATAAAGAAGAGCTCAAAATTTGGGACAAAAGAGATGATATAATTCTTCATCTTACTGTAGATAAACCTGTTAAAGGATGGGATAAACTCTGTGGATTTGTGCCTGCGATCACTAAAGATGTTAAGCCGGATCCAACTTCGTGGTGCATAGTTTGCGGACCTCCAATAATGATCAAATTCACACTTCCGGTTCTGCTGGAAATAGGTTTTGCCCACGATAAAATTTATACATCATTAGAAAGAAGAATGAAATGTGGTATTGGTAAATGCGGAAGATGTGGTATCGGATCAAAATATGTATGTATAGATGGTCCTGTATTCTCGTATGAAGAACTAAAAAAGATCCCAGATGCTTTTTAGAAGGAAAAAAAATGAAACTACAAATTAGCACGAATTATAAGATTCAAAAGATTTTTTTACATGAGGTTTTTCGTGAAAATTGGTGTAAATTCGTGGTTAAAGATAATTAGGAGAAATAGATGGATAAAATAATTTTAAGTGAAATGGATGCCAATTTTAAGAATGAGATAGCTTCTCAGCCGGGAGCAGAACATTTTAAACAGTGTTTTACCTGTGGGACATGCACTGCCTCTTGTCCAGTGGCAGAAGTTCACGATGATTACGATCCTCGTAAGATAATTCGAATGTCGATACTTGGTATGAAAGAAGAGGTATTATCCTCTGATATTCTCTGGATGTGTTCACGATGTTATACCTGTTATGCTCTTTGTCCTCAAAACGTTAAATTCACCGATGTTATCGGAGTCCTCAGAGATATGGCAATTAAACAAGGATATGCACCCAAGGAACAGGATCAACAAATCAGGGAATTAGATAAATTTGTACAGGATCTGCGTTGTCAACTGATCGATCAGAAACTGCATCCCAATGAAAGTAATAAAAAGGAAATTAATGATATTATCAACAAAGAACTAAATAAAAAATGGTAGTAAAAAATTAAAAAAGGAGAAAATTATGCAAGCAGATCAAAGTTTGGATTGTAAAGGGTTATCTTGCCCAATGCCGATTATCAAGTTGGCAAAGACTATTAAGAAAATGAATAGCGGAGAAGTTTTGGAAATGCTTGGAACAGATCCCGGTTCAAAAACTGATGTTCCTGCCTGGTGCGAGAAAACAGGTAATGAAATGTTGGAGCAATCAGAAGACAGTGGCACTTTTATATTTTACATTAAGAAGAAGTAAAAAAAGGAGTGAATTGTGTTTAAGAAAGGAGTTCTAAGAGAATTATTCGATTCATTATTTGGTAAATCCTGGCCTATGTGGGTTGGAGGTATTTTGCTGGCAATGATGAATATTCTACTCTTCGTGATCAAATATCCGTGGGGAGCCAGCGGAGGTTATGT
>DAOUTP010000215.1 GCA_030626645.1 Candidatus Cloacimonadota bacterium | reverse complement strand
ATAGACTCGATCATATCCTCATTATTCTTTAGAGACGAAAGCATGTACTGAGCTGATTCACTTAGATCACCTTCGGGATATAGATCAAGGAATTTTTCAAATATTTCGATAGCCTTTTCTTTATCTTTAAGTTCTTCCGCGAAAAGAAATCCTTTCATGAACATTGCTTTAGAGTCATCTTTCGTGTTATTATGATATTTAATTATTTCATCATAATAGAATATTGCATCGTTGAATCTTCTTCTTTTCTGAGCTGCTTCAGCTTTATTGAAATACTCTTCAGCTGAAAGCTTTACGACCATTTTATCGGGATATGTATTTAAGGCATACTTGGTTTCAAGCTCCTCTTTTACATTCTCAAATTTTTCTTTTGATAGTGTTCTCATTAATGTTTGTGCTACTTTATCCTTCACTTCTTCGAAAGGAGTTGCAGTTGCAGTTACATCCTCCAGAATCCTGAAGAAAACAAATTTTTCTTTTGAATTTTGGAAAACACCACTAAGTTTTCCGGGTTTTGTTGCCCAAACCAGATCACAATATACTTTATCTTTTCCAATTCCAGGAATAATATCATTTTTATAAATATGATCTAAAATTCCATCTTTAGCAGGATAAACTGAACTTTCCTGTATTAGTGCATTAATTTCTTCATCTTTTTCTTTTTTGATAAGTTTTTTAACTGTCTTTCGCATCTTAGTAGCGGTTTTCTTTGTATCAAAACCAAATGTTTGTATCTTCCGATATGCCAAAGTACTGAATTGATCTATGTTTTCATTATAATACTTTTGAACTGCTTCCTCACTTGTGTCGATAGCTTCAACAACCAGTGTGTTATAAACAGTTCTGAGAGCCATGTTCCGCTCAATCTGATTTACTGTGTTAAGTATAACCGGATTTTTATCTAAACCATTTTGTAAAGCGTCTACATAAAAAACATCAGATTTAGCCAGCTCATCAACATGGCGTTTTAACCCTGCCTCTGAATGTAATGATATTTGTGTTCTTTTTGGTAAAATTTCAATATGAGCGATGATATTTCCAACAGTTCTCTCGATTGTTGGATCTGAGGATGAGATGATCTTTTCATTTATTATGGCTTCATTGCTGTCAGGTGCTGCGATATTGATATCAGCTAAAATATCATAATTGATTTCAACTTTAAATTTATTGAAAAGTTCCTGCTTTTTTGTTTCAATGAATTCATTTTCTTTTTCTGGTCTTAACGCTGATTCTATCAACTTTTCGGCTTCTTCAAAAGTACGCTCTTTATATTGGTCATGGTTTTCTTTGAAATGTGCTTTCTTTTCTTCGGTTGTAATAGTTACGCCGTCTTTCAGTAGTTCTTTTCTGTATTCGGAAAAATATGCAGTTTTGATCTGGTCAGCTATTCTTTCAGTAAAATCATCTTGTTCCATAACTTTCTGAGCAAGTGCTTCCAAATAGAAAATTTCTTCTGTGCTGATAATATCAAGAAGTTCTTTTTTACCCTCGATAGTTGTATATTTTGATTTGTACATTGGTGGTATTTGTGAAAGACGTTCATTTAGGTCTCCCATTGTAATTTTTCCACCTTTGTAATCTGCTACAATTGTAGAATCTGCTACTTCTGTAGCGGCAAATAAAGATAAAAAGGTAAATATTGCGACTAATGTGACTAATGTTTTTTTGTTAATACTTCTGTGATTCATAATTAATTCCTCTCCATTATCTATTTTAGAGCATCACAAAAAAAAATTGACTATTTAAAGTCAAGTAAATAAATGGATGAGTTTTTGAATGTAGTTATGCGTTAGAAGGTTATTGAATGAGGATATTTTCACGTGATCTAATAGTCTTAAATTATTATGCTCTTGATAAGAAAAGTTGTCTTGAAGAGATGGTCGAATTTTTATATAAAAATGATGTGATCCTTTCTGCAGATAATTTTTTTAAAGCAATAATGGAACGTGAGAAGTTAATGACAACAGGTATTGGAAGAAAAGTAGCTATTCCACATGCGCGCTCCCCTATTGTAAAAGAAATACATATTGCTGTTTATGTGCTTGACAATGAACTTGAGTTCAACTCGGTTGACGGCGAAGATGTAAAAGTGATCTTTATGATAGCTGTACCTGAAGCTAAAAAGGATGAATATATGAAAGTTCTGAGTGGAATTTCAAATTTCCTCAGAGTTGATGAAAATAGGGAAAAGCTCTTTAATGCAAAAACGAAAGATGAGATCTTTGAAACTCTTGAGGGGATTAAAGTATGAAAAGAAATCTAACACTGATAATGATAATATTATTACCGGTAATATTGTTTGCGCAAAATGAAAATGCAGGCACAAGCGGCTTCACTTTTTTAAAGGTTAATTATTCTGCCAGAGCTGCTGCAATGGGGAATGCATATACTGGACTTTCCAACGATGCAGATGCGGTTTTCTTCAATCCGGCCGGTCTTGTTCAAATTGATTCACCTCAAGCTTCTATTACTTATATGAGTTATCTTGATGGAATAAACTGCGGTTCTGCTGCTTATGTTTATCCAGTAGATGATAAAACTTCTTTCGCTGTTTTTGCCAAAGGTTTATCTGCTACTGAAGATCGTACAATTGCGGATGAGATGGGACAGTATGCTGGAATTGATGGAACTTTTGGGATGTCGGATTTCATCTTTGGAATTAGTGTTGCCAGATATCTAATTGATATGTTGGATGTTGGAATAAATGCAAAATTTATTCAGGAATCACTTGATGATAATTCAGCTTCGGCTGTTGTTTTGGATGCTGGTATCATGCACCAATCAACAAATGAAAATTTAAAAATTGGGATTGCCTTACGGAATATAGGTAAGCAATTGACTTATCATACAGATGATGAATACGAAGAGGTTATGCCAACCACTTTGACAGTCGGTTTTAATTATCATCCGCAAGAAAAGTTCTATGCAACTGCGGATATTTATAAACCTTTAGACAATGATATTTTTGGACGTTTTGGTTTGGAATATCAAGTACATTCAATGTTAGCTTTGAGAGCTGGTTATAAAACAAATGCATCCGATTGGGCAACCGGTGGCGAAAATGATTTCTTGTCGGGGATATCTTTTGGAACAGGATTTGATCTTAATAAATACAATTTGAAAATGGATTATGCAATCGTTTCGTATGGTGATCTGGGATTTGTAAATCAAATCTCAGTAAAATATTTATTTTAGAGAAATAAGAAAACAATCCCAGTGCAAGATATATCAAAATTAACTTATCTCTCTTTTAATTGGAAAAGCATAACTCTTCCCCAAAAAATATTAGACAACAAAATTCAGTTTAAAAATATGATCAAAATTATTTTACGAGGAATTAATGGATAAAAAGGATTTTCT
>DAOUTP010000070.1 GCA_030626645.1 Candidatus Cloacimonadota bacterium | reverse complement strand
GCCATTCCAAGTGCAGCCGTAGCTAAAATTGATCCGGCATAAGATTCATAAAGATCAGCACCCATTCCTGCAACATCACCAACATTGTCTCCAACATTATCTGCAATAGTAGCCGGATTACGCGGATCATCTTCGGGAATACCAGCTTCCACTTTTCCAACCAGATCTGCTCCAACGTCAGCAGCTTTGGTGTAGATTCCTCCACCGAGACGAGCAAAAAGCGCCTGAGTAGATGCTCCCATTCCGAAACTAAGCATGATCACTGTAATGGTATGAAGTGGAAATTCAAAATAATTCAAAACATAGAACCAAGCAGTAATATCAATAAGAGCCAGCCCTACAACAACAAGCCCCATTACGGCACCGGCACGAAAAGCTACCTTGAGTCCTTTATTCAAGCTTACAGAAGCTCCTTGAGCTGTTCTGTTCGATGCAAGTGTGGCAGTATTCATTCCTATCCAACCTGCCAATCCACTGAAAAAACCTCCAGTGAGAAAAGCCCATGGGATAAGCCAATGCAGCACATGCAGTACATGAGCCATAATATTGAATAATATAAAGGCTACGAGAAAGAAAATTCCTACCCCTTTATATTGTTGTTTTAAATATGCGAATGCTCCTTCTCGCACATGCTTTGCAATTGTCTGCATCTTTTCATTACCCGGATCTTCCTTTTTTACTCCTAAGTAAAAAATATAAGCAAAGATCAATGCGGTAATTGCTCCTAAGGGTGCAACATACCAAATTCCTGGTACCATTAACGAACCTCCATTTTTTATTAATATTCTATTTAGTTAACTAATATCACTCTTTTTTATTTAAATCTAAAATTAATTCAACAACCTTACTGTCAAGTTTCTTGTCAGCAATACATTTCAAGTTTCTATAAGAGAATAAATTAGAAGAGTATAACTTATTTTATCCTTTACTTTTTCTTTAATTTTATAATTTCGCAATTACAATTCAAATTATTTATTTGACATTAAGATCAAGGTTCTATCTTCTACATTTGAAGAAGAAAAGATTTAGAGGAAAATTATGAAATATCCGATCCGTTCATTAGAATTCAAAAACAATAAATTATATCTGATCGATCAGAGAGCTTTACCACGAAAATATGAAGAATTTATTTGTGAGAATTATAAAGATGTTGAATTTGCAATTGCCGATATGGTGGTTAGAGGTGCTCCGGCAATTGGTGTAACGGCAGCTTATGGAGTTGTTCTTGCCGCTCACGAATTTAGTGAACTTCCCATAAAACAATTCCTGGAAAAAATGCATTCTGCTTGTGATATTATTAATAGCTCCCGCCCTACTGCCGTAAACCTGATGTGGGCAATAAAGCAAATGAGAACATTATTAATTGATACTGAAACTCCAGAAAAGATTTTACTCAAATTGAAAACAGAAGCTGATAAGATCGCAAACGATGATATTCAAACAAATAAGAAAATGGGGCAATTTGGAAATTCACTTGTTCCCCAAAAGGCTGCAATTCTAACTCACTGCAATACAGGAGCACTTGCCACTGTGGAATATGGAACAGCTCTGGGAGTTATCCGAGCTGCATTTGAAGATGGAAAAGAAATATTCGTTTATGCAGATGAAACCAGACCAAGATTGCAGGGAGCCAGACTTACCGCATGGGAATTGGTTCAAGAAGGAATTCCAGCAAAACTGATTGCTGATAATGTAGCAGCCACATTGATCCGTGACGGCAAGATTGATCTGATATTAGTTGGGGCTGACAGAATCGCGACAAATGGTGATAGTGCAAATAAGATAGGTACTTTCATGCTTTCCGTGATCGCAAAAACATATAATGTTCCATTCTATATAGTCGCTCCAACTACAACAATAGATTTTGAAATTGAAACAGGTGATGAGATAGAGATCGAAGAACGTTCTTCAAAAGAAGTAACACATATTAGAGGTGTTCAAGTTGCACCTGATAATATTGAAGTGTACAATCCTGCTTTTGATGTTACGCCAAACGAAAACATCACAGCTATTATTACAGAAAAGGGAATAATTAATAAACCATTTAAAGAAAATATTCTAAAATTGAAATAGAGGAATTTATGTTATTTGAAGAGATAAGAAACGAAATTGCAAATTTAGGAAGAGTAATTGCAGCTTCCGGATTTAATCTGGGAACCTGGGGAAATATCTCCGCAAGAATTGATGACGATCACTTTGCAATTACACCTTCAGGAATTGCTTATGAAACAATAACAGCCGACGATATTGTTGTTATTGATTTTGCTGGAAAAATTGTTGATGGAAATAAAAAACCATCAATCGAACTTCCTCTACATTCTATGATCTACAAATCAAAGAAAAATGTAAATGCAATAGTTCATACTCACAGTGTTTGCTGCACCGCTTTTGCAATTGCCAGAAAACCAATCCCTGCTGTTTGTGAAGATATGATCCAAATTGTGGGAGGACAGGTCAACGTTGCAGAATACTTTCTTCCCGGTTCACAGGAATTAGCTTTATCAGCAATTACTGCACTTAAAGGTAAAACTGCCTGTATATTAGCAAATCATGGATTACTGACAGCAGCAGATACTTTAGATGAAGCTTACAAGATATCTCAAATTGTGGAGAAATCAGCTCAATCTGTAATTTATGCTAATTCTATGGGAGGAGCGGTTGAACTCTCTCAATCGGATATCGATTTCATGCGTAATTTTTATTTAAATAAGTATGGGCAGAGATAAAATGATTCCTTCAAACTCAAGAAAAATGAAAGCTCTTTATTTTGATAAGAAATTGGAGTTAAGAAAAGACTATCCCGTTCCTGTTCCAGCCAAAAATGAAGCATTGATAAAAGTAACTTTAGCTGGAATATGCAACACTGATAAAGAGATCATGAACGGCTATGTTCCTTTTACCGGAATTTTGGGACATGAATTTGTTGGTATTGTAACAGAATGTTCTCAATCAGAATTTATCGGAAAAAGAGTAGTTGGCGAGATCAATATTGGCTGCGGAGTTTGCTCACTCTGTAAAAGTGGAATGCAAAACCATTGTCCACAAAGAAAAACACTAGGAATTAATGGAAAAGACGGAGTTTTCTCCGAATTTGCAACTCTTCCTATAGAAAACCTGCTTATTGTTCCAGATGAGATCAGTGATGAAGTGGCTGTTTTTACAGAACCATTCGCAGCAGCTTTCAACATCCTGCAGAATGTTGATATTTCTAAGCAAGATAGAGTAGCCATAATTGGTGATGGAAAACTAGGACAATTAATCGCCAGAGCCGTTTCAACAACTTTATGCGATCTCACTATGATCGGGAAGCAAGAAAAAAAACTGGAACTAGCTCAAGATTTTTGCAAAACAATGATCTTGAATGAATCTGATGATCTGGAAAACTCTTTTGATATCATTATTGAATGTACCGGTAATGACGCTGCCCTCTTATATGCGGGTAATATCGTTAGACCAAAAGGAACGATCGTATTGAAAAGTACCTATGCTGGACAAATAAAATTTAATCCATCTGTCTGGGTTAGAAAAGAGATAAGGCTGATAGGTTCCCGCTGTGGTCATTTTGCTCCAGCTCTGCAATTTATGCGAGAGAGCAAAATAGATTTGACAAAATTAATTGACAAAACTTTTTTAATAGATGATTGGGAAATTGCTTTTAAAACAGCCTTTTCTAAAGGAGCTTTAAAGGCATTATTGAAGTTAACCAAATAAAGGGAGGACGAATGAAAAAAGTATTTGTAACAATGTTGATTCTAGTTTTTGCCGTGTGTGTTTTTGCAGAAACTAACGTAGCTATTGTGTTTGCTACAGGCGGTTTGGGTGACAAATCATTTAATGATGCAGCAATGGAAGGGATGAAGATGGCTAAAAAGCAGTACGCTATCGAATATGATTTTGCTGAACCTTCTGCAATTACAGAATATGAGACATATCTGGCTCAATTTGCTAATTCTGAAAAATATGATCTCATCATCTCTATCGGTTTTGACCAAGCTGATGCACTAACTAAAATTTCTGAAAGATTTCCAAAACAGAATTTTGCAATTATCGACATGGTAGTAATGAACCCTAACGTTGCTTCTTATGTTTTTAAAGAACAAGAACGTGGTTTTATGGTTGGTTATGCTTCTGCTCTTATGACGGTCAAAACAGATGATGTAAGAATTAATGAAGATAAGATTGTTGGTGTTATTGGTGGAATGAAAATACCATTAATTGATGCTAACATTGCTGGCTTTATGACTGGTGTAAATTATGCTGATAATGGTGTGAAAGCCATTCATTCTTATGTAGGCCATTGGGCAGATCCTGCTAAAGGTAAGGAACTCACTCTCTCTATGTATGAGCAGGGAGCAGACATTGTGTGGGGTGCTGCCGGCAGATCTGGTTTAGGTGTGATCAACGCTTCAAAAGAGAAGAATTTCTATTCAATTGGCGCAGATTCAGATCAAGGTTACCTTGCTCCTGAAAATGTGCTTACGAATGGTATGAAGCGTGTTGACAATACAGTATGTATAGCTATTAAAGATGTAATCGATGGTAAATTTGAAGGTAAAATTTATTCACTTGGTATCAAAGAAGATGCTTTGGGATATTCTGTAAATATTTTACCTGAAGATGTGATTTCTGAATTAGAAATTGTTAAGAAGAAAATCATCGCTGGCGAAATTGAGATTCCAGCCACAATAGAAGAAGTTAAATAGTTTCAAACACTGGGAACGGTTATAAAATCGTTCCCTTTTTTATTATTAAAAAACACTGATTTTGAATATTATAGAATTTAAAGGCATAACAAAAAAATTCGGTGATTTTGTTGCCAATGATAAAATTGATCTGACTATTAATAAAGGCGAGATCCATTGTCTACTTGGCGAAAATGGTGCCTGAAAAACAACTCTGGTGAATAACCTATTCGGACTTTACAATCCCGAAGAAGGCGAAATATTCTTAAGGGGAAAACCCTGCAAAATAGATAATCCTAGTAAAGCTATAAAGCTTGGATTAGGAATGATCCATCAACATTTCATGTTAATTGATAGACTCACGACTACAGAAAATATTATTGTCGGCGAAGAACCTTTAAAGAACGGCTTAATTGATATGAGAAAAGCCAGAGAACAAGTTAAACAAATTTCCAATAAATATCATCTTACCGTAAAAACAGATGAAAGAATTGAGAACATATCGGTTGGTGAACAGCAACGGGTAGAGATCCTGAAAGTTCTTTATCGGAAAGCAGAAATATTGATCTTTGACGAGCCAACCGCTGTTTTAACTCCTCAAGAAGTTAATAATCTCTTCACTACTCTAAGGGAACTGAAAGCAGGTGGGAAAACCATTATTTTCATAACACATAAACTTGAAGAAACAATGAAAATCTCTGACCGGGTGACTGTCTTACGGAAAGGAAAAGTAATCGGTACAGTTAATACTTATGATACCAATCCGAAAAAACTGGCAAGAATGATGGTAGGTCGTGAAGTTCTATTGAATGTGAATAAAGAAAAAGGTAATGTCGGGGATAATGTCCTTGAAGTAAAAAATCTATCTCTAGCTGGAAAACACAAGAATCTGTTATTGAAGAATATTGATATTACTATCCGTAAAGGCGAGATCGTAGGCATTGCCGGAGTGTCGGGGAATGGACAATTGGAGTTAGAAGAGTGTATTGCCGGATTACGAAAAGTAACAAGCGGAAAGATAATTTTGGATGATGTAGATATTACTCATGCGTCTACCGGCATTAGACGAAAGAGAGGATTATCCCATATACCTTCAGATCGCTTAAAAAGAGGTTTAGTCCCCTCTTATGATCTGGCTAAGAATATAATTCTTGGTAGTCAGAATAGTTTCACAAAAAATGGATTTCTGCAGAAAAATGATATTAACGAATACTGTAAGAAAGTAGTGGAAAAATTTGATGTACGCTGCCAATCACTGAATGATACGGTTGATAATCTTTCGGGTGGGAATCAGCAAAAACTGGTGATAGGTCGGGAGCTGTCTACAGATCCAAAATTTATACTGGCAGCTCAACCCACACGTGGAGTAGATGTAGGCGCAATCGAATTTATCCATAAAAATATACTGGAAATGCGGAAACAAAATAAAGCTATTCTACTGATATCAGCTGAATTGGAAGAACTTCTCTCCCTCGCCGATAAGATATTGGTAATATATGAAGGAGAAATTGTCTCTAAAAAAAATAATTATACTAAAGAAGAACTGGGTCTGCTAATGGCAGGAAAAAAAGTTTCTGCTGAAGAGAAATTGGAAACTGGAAATAGTATACAAAATGATTAAAATATTAAAAAAGTACGAAGATGCAATCTATTCCCTTGCCGCAATATTATTAGCATTTTTGGTCGGTGCCGTTCTGATACAACTTTCCGGATTCAGCGTAATAAAGGCTTATACCGCCTTATTTGATGGAGCATTTGGAAGTGTCTTTAATCTTACACAGACCTTTATGAATACAATTCCGTTAATTTTCACAGGATTAGCTGTCGCTATTGGTTTTAAATCCGGATTATTCAATATTGGCGGTGAAGGTCAAATGTATCTTGGCGCTTTTGCAACTGCAATTACGGCTATTTATCTGGGATTTCTTCCCGGTTATATTTTAATACCCCTTGCACTGATAATGGGAGGGTTTGCAGGAAGTGCATGGGGCTTTTTGCCGGGATATCTTAAAGCTAAAACAGGTGCTCATGAAGTTGTAACTACAATTATGATGAACTATATCGGGATTCTGGCTACTAGTTACCTGCTACTAAAATACTTCAAAGAAGAAGGTCCGATACCACAAACCGTTTTAATTCCTGAATCTGCCAGATTACCGGAATTGATCGAGTATTCCAGATTGACATGGGCAATATTTATTGCTGTTTTTGTTATTATTATCATAGATATATTTTTCAAACACACAAAATTAGGTTACGAAATTCAAACCGTTGGAGAAAATCGTTCTGCTGCAGAATATGCTGGAATTAATTCCAATAAGATGATGGTGTTTTCTATGATGATAAGCGGATTTGTAGCCGGATTGGCCGGCTCTACAATTGTTATGGGTGTCTTGCACAGATTCATCACAAACTTCTCGCCAGGGTACGGATTCACAGGAATTGCTGTTGCAGTGTTGGGCAAGAATAAACCATGGGGCGTGTTTTTTGCCGCTATTCTCTTCGGGGCTTTACAAACCGGTGGGATAACAATGCAGCTTTTTGCCAAGATCCCCATGGATCTCATGGTTGTAATTCAAGGTCTGGTTATTCTTTTTGTAGCTGCACCAATATTAATAAAAAAACTCTTAAGGAAATAGAATATGCAGGAGATATTAGAAGTTATATTCAATATCAATACATTTTCTGCAGCGCTCAGAATTTCGGTTCCATTAGTATTTGCAGCGATCGGTGGTGTATTTTCTGAAAGAGCAGGAATTATAAATTTAGGTTTAGAAGGCATGCTCCTTACCGGTGCTTTTGCCGGCGTACTGGGATCATATCTTACTGGTAATCCATATATCGGCATATTATTTGCTATTTTAGCAGGAGCATTGATCGGCTTCATTTTTGCCCTGTTCACCATCAAGTTTGAAGCAAATCATGTAGTCGCCGGAGTTGGTTTAAATATTCTCATGTTGGGGATAACAACCTGGTTGATGCAGATACTCTGGGGATCAAGAGGAACTTCCGTAAATGTAACGGGATTAGACGAGATCACAATTCCTGTCCTGTCTTCCATTCCCATACTGGGAAAACTTTTCGGCTCACACAATATTTTAGTGTATTTGATGTTCATTGTTGTTATTTTCTCATGGATAATACTATTTAAAACTCCTTTTGGACTTAGATTAAGAGTTATAGGAGAGCATCAAAAAGCTGCTGATACCATGGGAATTAAAATAAGAAAAATTCAATATACAAGTTTGATATTTAGTGGAGTGCTTTGTGGACTTGGTGGAGCATATCTTTCTCTAGGGCAATTGAATTGGTTCAGTATGAATATGTCTGCCGGTAGAGGTTACATGGCGTTGGCTGCAAATATTTTTGGGGGATGGAATCCATTGGGTGCATTTGGAGCCAGCTATCTATTTGCCTATACCGATGCGCTTCAAATGAGAATGCAAGCTCTTAATCTTAATGTTCCTAACGAAATAATCCAGATGATCCCTTACATCCTGACAATTCTTGTTCTGGCAGGAGCAATG